>JAFSUE010000075.1 GCA_017445435.1 Selenomonadaceae bacterium
ATCCAAATTCCCGTACAAATCAGCACGGCGGCAAGAATTATAGCGCCGATAGATAAAATTACGACGCTTTTTTTATTAGGTTTGTCTTCGGATTTTTGACTGTCCAAATTCATCACCTCAATGTTAGCTTTTAGGGATTAGCTTTTAGGAGTTGTTGGTAAACTTCAATTTGAAATTATTTTTTATTTTTTTGTAAACTACTTTTTCTTAAATTTTAAATTTTTTTATAAACTACTTTTTCTTTGGCGCAAAGAAAAAGTAGCAAAAAGAAACATTTGCGGCACTTTTTCTAATTTAGAATTAAGAATTAAGAATTGATAATTCTACATTCTACATTATTAATTATTCATTCCGCGTAGCGGTGAGGCGCTGGGAAATGCCGCTTAATTACAGTGATTTTTCAGCTTGAAATTCTTCATTCTTCATTCTTAATTTGTAATCTAACTTCGGCGTTGCGCTTTTCAAAAAATTCTACGAAGTCAGCAACTGGCATAGGTTTAGCGTTCAAAAATCCTTGCCCGTAGTGACAGCCCAATTCAAGCAAAAGTTCTTCCTGCTCCTTAGTCTCAATGCCTTCACATAAAACGCGCATCTGTAATGAGTTGCCAAGATTAATAACGTTGCGCAAAATTTCACGAAGACGCGGCGATTTATCAGCGCCCGTTAAAAGTGACCTGTCAATCTTCATAACGTCCATAGGCAACGACCCCAACATCATAAACGAAGAATAGCCAGAGCCGAAGTCGTCAACTGAAATTGAAAAGCCCATTTTATGCAATTCACTAATAATATGTTCAGCGTTTTGTTGCCCAGATTTCGCGTCGAAGTCGCCGAACATCGTTTCAGTTACTTCCAACTCAATCAAGCCGTCGGGCAAGTCGTACGTGTCACGAATCATTTTAATTTTGTCGAGGTAGCCTTCCTCCGTCATATGCAAGCGCGATTGATTAACGGAAATAGGTACAACTTCCTTTCCAGCGTCAAGGCGTTCACGTTGCAATTTGCAGGTCTGCTCCAAAAGGTAATAGTCAACTTGAATGACAAAGCCATTGCGTTCAAAAAGCGGAATAAATTTACCAGGCGGCATAAATCCAAGTTCAGGACTAATCCACCGTACAAGAGCTTCAGCGCCGACAATTTCGCGCGTTTTAATGTCGTATTTCGGCTGATACCACGCTTTAAATTCGCCGTCCTCAAGCGCTTGTTCCATACGCCCTTCAATGCTATGTTCCATTGTCAAAGTTTCTTGCAAGTGTTCATCAAAAATTTGGAAAGAGCCATTAACACTTTGATGACAAGCAATTAAAGCACGGTCAACCGCTTGCTGTACGTAAATTTCATGATGATAAGGCGTGATACCTGCGCGGGTGTGCAAAACGATTTTAGCGTTGTCAGCGGCAGTTTCCATGTAGCTGTTACTTTCAATGACGCCTTTAACCCAATCGACAATGTGATCAACATTTTCCGCCTTACAAAAACAGATTAAGTGGTCAACGTCAATTCCCGCCGCCGTCAGCAGTACATTTTCTTCATTTGAAAGATTAGTCGCCAATTTCTTGAACTGCTTATCAATAAGCCTGTGACCCTGCGTTTTAGTAGCCGCCGCGCTTGACGCTATCGAAAAGACGACGAAGAAAGTTTGCATATTCGGTTCATTATCTTTCAAATTATCCATTACCAGCGGAACTTCACGTTCAAGCCAAGGGACATTCGGCAAATCGTACCTTAAATCGGTGTACGCCATATGCTCGACAAGTTCAAAGTGACGTTGACGCATATGGCTACGATAAAGTATAAAGCCGCCAATCGCAAAAGCTACAAGCGCTACTACTAAAGACGACCTCAAGGGGTGATGATAAATCGCCCATTTAATTGAAAAATGAGTAGGCGTATACTGATTTTGATTGACAACTTCGCGTATCCAATCGGGATCGATACTGCCAATTTCTTTATTTAAAATTTGCCAAAGGTGCGGGTCAGCGTAAGAGTAGACGCCTAAACTGCGCGGCTCTGAATAAAGCGATGCCGTCCGCATTTCCAACAAATAAGTTTCAGTCTCTTCAAAAAGAGTTTGCGCCGTGTTACGTTGTACGAAGGTTACATCTGCCAATCCTTGATTAACTGCCTTTAACGCGTCTTCATACGACGCAACGTAAACGCGCTGAATTTCCGCAAAGTTCGGCTCAATGAAATGTTTCGTGTTGTACGAATCCATAACGCAAGCAACTTTAACTGTCCTGTCTTCAATGTTAAGCGGAAAATCGCGGCGCGTCACTGGAATATATTCCAATTCAAGGTACGGTTTAGTAGGTTTCGTATTAAAATTTTCCGACCAGCCGTAATCGCAAACTGTATCGGCAACAAAATCTAATTCGCCGCTTTTAAGCATTTCTTGAATTTCTGGAACAGTTTTTCCTTCGACAATTTCAATTTCAATATTTAAATCTTGAGAAATTTTATTTATAAGTTCAGGAACAAGCCCGACAAGTTTGCCGTCGTCGTCACGGTAAGCGTAGGGCTGATGCGATAAAAAAATTGCCGTCTTGAGTTTGCCTTTATCTTTCAAATAATTTTTTTCAATGCGGCTAAGTGTCAATGGAAAGCCGTTTGAATTTAAATAGGTGGCGTTCAATCTGTCGCGAATGTTCGGTTGATACATCAGCATTTGATCCATAGCCAAATTTAAACGGTCTAAAAGGTCTTTTCTGTCTGAACGGACAAGTAAGCGATAACTTTGCCTATCGAAGACGGCTAAAACGTTCTTAGCTTTGTGCGGGTCAAGCATAGCGTTAATATAGCCGTCAATTTTTTTGTCGTGAAAGTCAGTTATCATAGTCCAAAAATTTTGATAGGGAACAATTTCATAGCTAAATCCTTCTTCGGCGGCAATGTGGGGCAACGCTGGCGTATCGTGACTGATTGTCAATTTACCTAAACGCATAGTAGGTTTAACGCCGTGAGTTATAATTTCCATTGAGAAACGTCCGACGACGTGATCAGTGCGCGTGACGTTGGAAAGTTTTTTGTAATCGCCAGGCATATCGGGCATAACGTCAATTTCGCCACTTTGAAGTTTGCTAGCCATAACGTTCCAATCTTCAAATTCAACGTATTCAAAACTGCAATGGGCGTAGTTCGACAAAAATTCCATGTACTCGTGACCGTAGCCAGTCTTATGTCCAGGAATATCTTCGTAGACAAAAGCTGTTTCAGCCAAGTAGCCGACTTTGATAGTTTCTAAACTGTTTTGCAAAATTTTTTCGTAGGGGCTGGGAGCAGGTGGACGATGCGCCGCCTCCGCCGTTATGAAATATGTATAAAATATTAGCGTAAAAATTAACGTGATATACAAAAATTTTTTAGAATCGAACATTATTCGCACCTCGTGTTAAAATTTCGTACTGTAAAAAAATTTTTAAGTGTAGTTTATCAAAGTGCAACGTTTTTATCAATTTATTATAGAAAATTTCTGCACGAAAATTTTTTTCAAGACACAAAAAAAACGGCTGAAGATAATCTCCAACCGTTTGAGGTGTTAGCTTTTAGCTTGTAGGTTTTAGCTTTTAGAATTAGGAATTTAATTCTTAATTCTTCATTCTTAATTCTGAATTCAATTAAACCATTCCTTGAGCTAACATAGCCTCTGCAACTTTTTTAAATCCAGCAATATTTGCGCCCATAACCAAATTGTCAGGATCGCCGTATTCTTCCGCATTCTTTTTAGCGTTACGGTAAATGTTAGCCATAATGCCTTTTAAGCGTTCGTCAACTTCTTCAAACGTCCAACTAAGACGCTCGGAATTTTGACTCATTTCAAGCGCTGAAACTGCTACGCCGCCAGCATTCGCCGCCTTCGCAGGTCCAAATAAAATTTTGCTCTGCAGATAATATTCAATCGCTTCAAGCGTCGACGGCATATTTGCGCCTTCCGCCACAACTTTACAGCCATTCGCGATAAGAAGTTTTGCAGAATCCAAATCAATTTCACTTTGCGTAGCACAAGGTAAAGCGATGTCACATTTAACGCCCCAAACGCCGCGACAACCTTCATGATATTCAGCATTTGGACGGTACTTGACGTATTCGGAAATGCGCCCGCGATTAACTTCCTTAATTTTTTTAACTGCGGCAAGGTCAATACCTTCACTGTCATAAACGTAGCCATTAGAATCGGAACACGTCACGACTTTAGCGCCAAATTCCTGTGCCTTCTGAATCGCATAAATAGCAACGTTGCCAGCGCCGCTAACGACAACAGTTTTACCTTGCAACGTGTCGCCTTTGTCGTCCAACATATTTTTCACGAAGTAAAGCAAGCCGTAGCCAGTAGCTTCGGTACGTGTCAAACTGCCGCCGTAAGTTAAACCTTTACCAGTCAAAACTGCGGAGTCGTAAGCGTCACGAATGCGCTTGTACTGTCCGAAAAGGTAGCCAATTTCACGTCCACCAACGCCAATATCGCCTGCAGGTACGTCGACATGCGGTCCAATGTGACGATAAAGTTCCGTCATGAAGGCTTGGCAGAAACGCATAACTTCATTATCAGATTTGCCTTTGGGGTCGAAGTCTGAACCGCCTTTGCCGCCGCCGATTGGAAGACTTGTAAGCGAATTTTTGAAAACTTGCTCGAACGCTAAGAATTTCAAAATGCTAAGGTTTACGCTAGGATGAAATCTCAAGCCGCCTTTGTACGGTCCAATAGCGGAGTTCATCTGTACGCGGTAGCCGCGATTGATATGAGTTTCGTTATTGTCGTCCTGCCACACAACGCGGAAAGTAACGATTCTTTCAGGTTCAACCATACGCTCCAACATTTTAGCCGCCTTGTACTGCGGATTTTTTTCAAGGAACGGAATGATTGAGCCCAAAACTTCGCGCACCGTGTTATAAAATTCAGGCTGATCGGGGTCGCGCTGTTTCACCAACGCAAGAACATCTTCAACGTACTGTTTCATGTCTGACATAAAAAATTCCTCCTTAATATGGAGGAATTTTAACATATTATAAAAATTTTGTATAGTAGCATTGATATAAATATTCAGTATACATAGTAGATAGTAGTGTAGATAGGAAGTGCTGATTAATTAGGATTTTTATTTTATAACCTACTTTCTTTTGGCGCAAAAGAAAGTAGCAAAGAAAACATAGGCGGCATTTGTGCGCCCACGAATAGATTTTCAGTAAATTCAACATTTTGCCGCGTTCCATGTGTTGCGACTATCCAACGTTGCAGAGACGCTTGGAAATGCCGCTGATTACCTTAATTTTTTGCTTAAAATTTTTGTCGCTTATTTATTCAACACAACCTAGCTTTTAGTTTTTATTACGAATTCCGCATTACGCATTACGCATTCCTAATTAATTTCTGTCTTTACCTTGCCATTCAGTAGCATCTGCGGGAAGACCAAGTTGTAGTAAAATTTTGTTGATAATGTGATCGACGTGTGATTCAATCGTCATTTTTGTATTGTAGAAAGTCATAACGGGTGGCATAATGACAACGCCAAGATTAGCAAGTTCCTTCATGTTGCGAAGATGAATTCTGCTGAACGGCATCTCACGCGGCACGAGGACAAGTTTTCTTTTCTCCTTAATACAAACATCAGCAGCACGCAAAAGTAAATTGTCGCTATAACCGCAGACAATTCCCGCAACGGTTTTCATAGTGCAGGGAACAATAACCATACCTTCAACAAGAAAACTTCCGCTGGCTATTGAGGCGTCCATTTCGTGAACATCATAAACTACGTCGGCAAGGCGTTTAATGTCGTAAACATCAAAGTCCGTTTCGTCGCGGATAGTCAATTCGCCACCGTCCGTAACAATTAAATGAGTTTCTACGCCGTCAATTTCCTTCAGCCTTTTCAACAAAGTTACAGCAATTACAATTCCGCTCGCACCTGTTATTCCGACAATTATCCGCATTATAATCACTCCCTTTCGAGCAGAACATTTAATTAAATTCAGCGCGTCACTTCAAGCGCTTCCCGCGTCGCCTGCAAGTACGCATTATCCGTAGCGGCAGTATAGCTCAACGTGTGAACCTTCTGCCCATTCATTCCACGAATTTATAAAAATTTTATATATCTTTATTATAAAAATTTCTTTATACCTTTATTCTTAAACTAAATCCATTTCATTAAAACAACCCTTCCAACTTTAATTGAAGAAAAAATCCGAATTAATAATTTCACTATAAGACCGAAATTTTACACAATCAACCTCCGTCTCCTCCACGTCTCTTTCACCGATATACCAAAAAGGCGTTATACCGACATTTGCCGCGCCTTCAATGTCACGATCTAAACTATCTCCAAAATATGCCGTTTCATTAGCATTCACTTTCATTTTTTTCAGTGCAAGTTCAAACATAACTGGCGAAGGTTTTTCGCGCCCAGTTTCTTCACTGCTAACCATAAAATCGAAAAACTTGCTGAATCCCAGCCGATTTATTTTTCTGTACTGAATTTGCGTCGTCATATCCGTACACAACGCGGTTTTAACTCCGTTCGCCCTCAACTTGTGAATAAATTCCGCCGCGCCGTCAAAAGCTTGCATTCCATTTAAAAAATTATCCCAGTAGCAGTCGTACATTTCGCCCATGTAGAGGAAAGAATTTTTACCTAGCAATTCAAGTGTCGTCTGGAAAAATAAAACTCTACTGTGTCTTGAACCTCCGTCCGTCAACCGTTCCTTAACAATTCGACGCGCCTCAAAATACGCCTTCAAAAATTTCTTTTCGTCAACTGCTAAATTTTTTTCTGCGAACCGACAAAGACTTTTCAAGGCAACTTTATCGTTTGCCATGTAGCTGTAAAGCGTACCGTCAATGTCGAAGATGACACCTTTAAACAAATTACCACATCCTACGTTTGAGCCAGCGACAAATTGTACAAAATTTTTATTTCTATCGTAATTTTTAGCGACTTCAAAAAACGTAATTCAAAAAAATTTTTTCCGTAACATAATTTCTCGGCGCGATTATAACACGTGCAAAATCATTTTTCAAATTTTTCTGCAAGTAATTGGTAGTGTTGAATAAATAGGTAGGAAAAATTTCAAGCTAAAAAATGAAGGTAATCAGCGGCATTTCCAGCGCCGCACCGCTACGCGGAATTAAGAATGCAGAATGCAGAATTAAGAATTAAAAATTAAAAATTAATCTTTTCTTTTGCGCCAAAAGAAAAGAAGTTTATAAATAAAAAAATAATTATTCAACACGTCCTAGCTTTTAGGTGTTAGCTTGTATGAAAATTTTAATTACGCATTACGCATTCCTAATTCCTAATTAAAAAAAAAGATCTTTGATTTCTCAAAGACCCTACAAAATATTTTTTATTTATGCGTTATCTGTTCGCAAAATATCTTTCAATTATTTTTCAAAAGTTCAAAGTGCGTTTACTGTCGGCTTAGAAGAAGAATTCAACACGACCGAAGATTTTTCTATATTTTTCGCCGCCAGTGATGTATTTGCCATCGCCGTAACGTGCAAGGAGACCAACGTTTTTGAACGGAGCCCAAGCTGCGCCAATGTGCCAGCCTTTAGTTCCTGTACGAATATCATCAGTCTGATCACTTGCAATACCTACGTTTGAACCGAATTTGCTGTAACCAGCCCAGACAGCCCATTGACCTTTTTCGGAAGCATCAGCATAGTTGCCGTAACGTGCGAGAACGTCCCAAGCGTCTTTTTCATTGTCAGCTTTGCCGTTTCTTGCATAAGCGCCATGAAGAACCATCTTGTCAGTGAAACGATAGCCAAGGCTTACGCTCCAAATGCTAGCTTTGGTATTTTCAGCATCATCGCTGTAGAAGAAGTTAGCAAAGTCATTGTTCTTTGCGTAAGCATAACCCATGCCGCCGTAGAAACCACGATCGCCAGGATCAGAATAACGTACGCCGATTCTTACAACAGAAGATTTAGCATTGCCGTATTCAGGAAGAATAGCTGTGCTAATTACGCCGTCATTAACAGCAGTGGTAAGGTAGCTAGCTTCATTCTCTGAATTGACAGAGTTGACACGACCAGCAGTAATGGTTGCTTTCCATTTGGAACCGAATTCCAATTCACCACCAGAGATAACGCTATCAAACGCGATACCGTCTTCAACAGGCGGGCAGAATTCAAAACGACCAGCTTTAACCGTGAATTTATCCCATTCGCCTTGTACCCAAGCGCGTTTCAAAGTAACGTCGTTAGTAGTGTCATTGCTCATATCGCCGCTAGCATCAAGACGAGCACGTACTGACCAGTGACCATGACGGTATCCATCATCACTAGGAGCTAAATCGTTGCCAGTTGCAACCCAGCAGTTGTCGTCGACATAAGCGACTGGTTCAAGACGGAAGACGTAACCATTACTGGTCTTTTTATCACGTCCACTATCTTTAAGTTTGAGGTGATGATAGGTGTATTCAACTTTGCCATGCCATTGTACTTTGTCTGAATGATCTCTCAAATCGTCAACGCGAACGCCGAGAAGTTCGAGTTCATCTTGCAGATAGTAAACAAGGGATTCCAATTCAGCAAGTCTGTTAGCGTCGATAACTGCGCCATTGCTAAGTTGGAAAGGAATAACAGTACCGTCAACTACACGACGTACGCCGCTGTTGTCAACGAAAGTCCATTGATGACCTTTCAACTGAATTGCAAACGGGCTGGATTCGCCTTCAATACGAGCAAGCGTCTTTGCAATCATTTGCGCCATTTCGTAACGGGTAATGTTTCTGCCGCCGACGAATTTGCCATTCAAGCTAGCGTCCGAGTTGTCGTAACCAGTGATGATACCAGCTTCTGCCAAACCCATAACGGACTGATACGCCCAGTGATGATCGTTGACATCGCTGAAAGGATTTTGTGCTGCAAAGCTAGGAGTCGAAACACCAAGAATAACAGCTGCTGCCAAAGCGGAAACTACAGACTTTTTCATTTTGTACATCCTCCTTTAGATGACCTATGAAAAACAACTTTTAAAAAAACTTTAAAGAAAAACCTGTATCTGTCCAGTTCCGCCCCAAAGTCCTTTGTCTGAGTTTCCACGTTTCCTCCGAACTGACTTTGTAACGTCACCTTCAAGATGGGCGCATTGTAATACATAAATTTTTTATTGTCAAGTGGCTTTTTAAATTTTTTTGTAAAATTTTTTCATTACAAATTCAGTTAGGCGTAGCAAAGACTTTGAGAACACGAAAAATATTTTTTTCACTTATACGAATTTTCGCTTAAAAATTTTTTAATAAACATTAAAATAAGCTGAAAATTGCATTGAATCTTCAGCTAAACCGTACTTTATAAAAAATTTGATTGACTAGGAATTTTCTGTTTGTTAAAATTCAATCATTGATACAACTATCATATCCTAAATAAAAAAGAGAACTAGTCGGTGTCGCATGTCGGCTACATCTCATCAGTAAAATTTAACGTCGAAGTGCCGCCGTGCGAGGGCGGCTTTTCTACTTAATCCTTAAAAAAGGCGTCGTAGATAATAGCTATCGTCTGCAAAACAGCACAGATGACGAGAATAATCTCCATAGCTATCACCTCCCAACCTAAATTGAGAGGTAACCGACCACCGTCTAGCTAAAAAAATTATATTGATAAAAATTTTTTAGTCAAGTTTATAGGGCAATGAAATACAAAACAAATTTATTTAAAGCAATGTTAATGTCAATCGCGCTACATTGTGTTTTAGCGGTCGTCGTAATATTTATATTCCCAAAAATTTTTCCAGCGCCTGCCGTTCCAGAAGTTAAACCTATCGAATGGGTGGACGTAGATTTATCCGACGAAGTGACGGCGATTGATGAACCTGTCATTACTGCGCCGCTGGAAAATAATTCGGCAGATGAATTTAACTTCGCGCCGATTGAGTTGCCGCCGCTTGAAATTCCAAAAGTTGAGCCGTTGCCGCAACTTGAAATCTTCAAGCCGCCTGCTCCGCCGCCAGTTCAACCTAAAATTGAAACGCCGCCAAATGTTGACGCTGAAAAAATTTCTGATTCAAATGATGAGCCGACAGAAAATCAGCAATGGGTTTCAGTGCCAACTTTAATATTGGCTGTATATCCTGAAGAAAATTTTGGATACACGGGCGAAATTATGATAATGGCAACGATTGGCAAAGACGGCAAAGTTAAAGACGCTGAACTTGTCTTTCCTACTGGAAACAATGACGTTGATTCTGCCGCGCTTGACGCCGCTAAAAAGTGGACTTTCAAGCCTGCACTTGACAAAGACGGTAAGCCGACGGAATGTAGCTACTCTATTATTATGAACTTCAAAAAAATTTTTGGCGAAGATTAAACGCATTTCATAAAACTTTCAAAATTTATAGATTGGCACGAAAAAAATTTAACCGCCGTATTTAAAATAACGATAAAATTTTTTGAAGGGAGAGGTGGTCACTATGGCAAATGCAAATACTAAATTAATGCCGATACAGATTCGCCCGACAAATACAACAAATTCTACGTCGCGTCCTCAAGTCGCCCATTCCAATCGCGCAAATTCTAATTCAAGAAATTATAGATCAAATACTTCTGCGCGGAATGAAAAAAATAATTTCGGTGCAGAATTGGACAAGGCTAACGCTCAAGTTAATCAGGCGCAACAACAATCTGATGAAGTTCAAGCCGCCGCTGAAACTGCTGAATCAGCGCCAGTCGACGAAATGGTTAAAACGTCATCTCATGGAAAGAAAAATAATCAGCAAGACGCGCCTCGACAAAATATTTCTAATCAAACCGATGAAAAAATTTCTCAACCTGTCACGGAAAATTTAAATGCAGAAAATGTAGCATTAGACGCCGTCACAAAAATTATTTCCCCTACCATTCAGCCGCAAGTTGAAACTGAAATTCCTGTCGACGTTCCACAAAATATTCCTAGCGATATTCCTAAAAATATTCCGCAAAATCTTTTACAAAACGTTGACAAAAATATTTTGCAAAACGTTCCGCAAAATTTAAACGTTGACGCGGAAGTTGTTACGGAAAATATTTCTGCGCGGGTTACTCCAACAATTCCAACCGCTGAAATTCCGCTTGACGCTGATAAAAATATTTCTACGCAGTTTGAAAATTCTACGCCGCAAATTAAAGTTGATTTGCAAACTGAAAATCTTGTCAATCTTGATGAAGGCGTTCAAGATAAAATCCCTGACGTAGCGGAAAATCTGCCGACGCTTGCAACTTCCGCTGATATGGCGTTTTACTTCACGTCAAGCACTGAAAATCTTTTGGCAAGTAACACGCCAGCAGTTGAAGTTCAAAGTTCAAATTTAATGTCGATAATGCCGCAGGGTAAAGACGATAAAGCGCAGTCAATGTTAAACTTTTTAAGCGGCAGAACGTGGCAGTCTGTCAAGTCAACTGACGACGTACCAGCGCAAAATCTTAACTTGCAAAATCTTGAGCCGCAGACAGTACAGCCCGCGCAGAATCAATCACAAAATTTATTCCCGATTCAGCCGAACTTTCAGCCGCGTCCACTTAACATTCAGCAAGCGCCAGTTCAAACCGTACAAACTGACTTGCAACCGAATTTAAATCAAGCGCCTGTTCAAAATTTCGTACAATCAAATTTGCAAGCGCCAGTTCAAACCGTACAAACTGACTTGCAACCTACGATGAATCAAGCGCCTGTTCAAAATTTCGTACAACCAAATTTGCAAGCGCCAGTTCAAACCGTACAAGCAATGACGGATAATC
>JAFSUE010000076.1 GCA_017445435.1 Selenomonadaceae bacterium
TGCCAGAAACCATTATCATACCGTACAGCAACTCGCGCAGAGGGATATTTTCGCCAGCGTTAAGCCAAAGTGTTGAACCTTCCGCGCCGTCGGCATTTGGACCAACTGTAACAATTTCATCCATTCTGCCAGATTCAAGCGCCATTATCAAAGTCATCATCTTTGTTGTACTTGCAGGGAACATTTTTTGTTCAGCGTTGCGCGAATAAATGACGTGACCTGTTGACGCTTCAATAACAATCGCTGAAGTTGCCGTGACGTTGGGCAATGCGTCGCTAGGCGGTACAGGTCGTGAACCTTGAATAAGTGGGACGGAATAATTTGGATTCAAGCCAGAATTTTCAGAAGTTAGCGTCGTGACAGGTTGACTTGTCTGCGGAATTTCACTGACGGCTTGATATTCGTTTATAGCCTCCGCCTTCGACGCGATAAGCAACGCTAGAGTGATGCCTAGAAAAATTTTTATAAACTTCAATATACTTCACCTTTCAAGAACTTTAATTCCTAATTCTTAATTCTTAATTAAAAAAAACTCCCGCCGAAAAAGATGAGATACGGCGGGAAAAATATTTTCGCATAAAAAATTCTTAGCCCTGCAAACGCTTAACAAAAACTTCTTCCCTTTCAGGATGTCCAAAGAAAAAGCCTTGTATTTGATCCGCGTCGCATTCATCACGCAGATAAATATACGCGTCTTCCTCCTCAACGCCTTCGATACAAACTTCCATTCCGATTGAGTGACAAAGCATTATCGTATACTTAACTAAATTTCTGTCAAACTGGCTAGTCAAAATATCTTGAACGAACATTCTATCAATCTTTATAATGTTGCAGGTAAAATTTTTCAGAAAGCCCAATGACGAATAGCCCGTACCAAAATCGTCCATAGCAATTTTAATTCCAAGTTCATGAAATTCCGCGAATTGCTTATTGACAAATTCCCAATCGTAGACGCTCTGACTTTCCGTAAGTTCAAAAGTTAAAGTGTGAGGGTCGATATGGTGGCGCTCCACGCAATCTTTGACGAACGGATAAAACATTCTTTCTTCAAGTTGGTACAGCGAAATATTTATACTCATCTGAAAATCGGGCTTGTACTCTTGCCACTTTTTCGCCGTTATAATTGCATTTTCAATAATCCAGTGTCCAACAGGAATAATCATTCGCGATTTTTCCAGCATAGGAATAAATTGCATTGGCGCAACGACACTGCCATCTTTATCGTACCAACGCAAAAGTGCTTCAGCGCCGATTAAGCTGCCGTCTTTAGCGTTGACTTGCGGTTGATAGCATAAGAAAAAATCTTCACAGCCACGCGCAATACTATTTTGCATTAGGTTTTGCATACCAATATCATAGCGCCAGCGGTCGTAAGTTTCCTTTTCAAAGAAACAAATTTGATCTCTGCCTTTTTGGCGGGCAATTTCTAATGCAACTTCTGCGTAACGAATCAACGTTATGTAGTCGCGGGCGTCGTGAGGATAAAAACACGCGCCAGCTGATGCAGTACAGTAGATTGTATCTTCGACGTTGCGAATTTCGCGCATACAAAGTTGGACGCTTGAAAAAATTATTTCGACTTCTTCAGGCATGGCGTCAGGCATAAACATTCCGAAAAGATAACTGTTAATCTTGAAAAGTTTAATATCGGGCGGTAAAACATTTGTTATATTCTGCGCGATTTGTCGTAAAGCCGCGTCGCCGAAATGGTGTCCGTAAGTTTCATTAATTACGTTGAAATTGTCAAGCCCAATTACTACAACTGCGCCGTGATGCGTTTCGTCGGAAAGTTCATCTTCCAATTCATTGTAAAACGAAGTGCGATTTAAAAGCCCCGTTACAAAATCCGCTTTAACTTCAATGTCCATACGCGAAATGACGCCAGATAAAAATTCCCTTTCGCCGTACTCATTCATACAAGGGGACAATCTAAGGTTCACCCATCCATATTCGCCGTTGATTCGCAAAAGGCGAAATTCACAGGTGATAGATTCAAAGTCGCCTTCATCAAGCGCCGTTTTCATCGCCTCTTCATAAGTTTCCCTATCTTCAGCGTGTATGAACGGTATCAGCAATTCGCTAACGTCATCGACAACGTTGGACGGAAAATCAAAGTCAGTTATGAAGTTGTCCGAAATTAAAATTTTATTCGTCTCATAATCCACGACGAACAAATAATCTTCGGTGGAATTTTGCAGGGCGCTGAAGTAATCTTTTATCTTATTAAGCGGAGAATTTTCCGCTACTTGTGGGAGGTCATTTACACTCATTCGCCATCTTCCTTCTAAAAAATTTCCGCGCTAATATACCCAGCTTATTTTTTCAATTCGACGCGCCTTTTTAAAGTTCCTGCAAAAATTTTTCAGATTTTTATCAGATTTAGTTTTTGTATCAATCTAGGTATATACTTTTTCGTCGACACATTCATAAAATTCACGTTGCAAAAATGTTTAAGATATTTTCAATGAAAATTTTAATGACTACAAATTGGTTTGACTAACGATTTACGCTGTACTAGGGGCTGTTTATAAATAAAAGATAAGGGTACTTCGCGGCATTTCCCAGCGCCTCTGTAACGTTGGATTGTCGCAACAAATGGGACGCGGTGTATTGCTGAAATTTATGAAATGTTAATCGTGGGCGCACAAATGCCGCTTATGTTTCTTTTTGCTACTTTTTCTTTGCGCCAAAGAAAAAGTAGTTTAATTAAAAAAATCTTTTGCGCCAAAAGAAAATTGCGCGGGCGTCCATGTGCGCCCCTTTATTTCAAAATTATTTTTAGATACAAATATTGTTCATGAGCTTAGAAATTTTAGCGAAACTTCGGCGAAATTTTTAAACAGTTTAATATTGCGGTAGGTCGTCTTTGGGAATGTCAGTAAATATTTCGAATCTGCTGGACTTTGTGAAAATTTCTTACGATGAAATGAAAATCTACACCGAGCAGGCGACGGCAAATATAAATTCTCATGTAAATTCCGTTACAAATAATTTGAAAGACAAAGTGGAACTTACTATAAGTCAAACAAATATGATGACGCGGCAATTTATGAACGTCAA
>JAFSUE010000077.1 GCA_017445435.1 Selenomonadaceae bacterium
CGAGAGGAGGTGTTATTAAATGCTTGAAGCGATTGCGGCTATAGCAGTGAACGTCGTGTCGATCCTCATTGGAACGTACATTTACGACCGCTGGTTCAAGTAGCAGAAAATTTTTCCAGTTGCCCTTGAAAATCGGATTCACTAACCGATTAGGCTAAACGAAGACCCCGCACAGTTCACTACGCTGTACGGGGTTTTTCTTCGTTGTGTTATTAATGCTTGAAACGATTTTATCTGTTGTCAATTAAGACACTTTAATTATAAATTTTTATTCCGTTTCTGTCAACTTTTTGTACATTTCAATTAGCGCCGCCAAAATTTCTTCTTCACTCAAATTTTCTGCAAATCCATACGCCGCCATTACCGCCGCGTCATTTTTTTTATGCGCCAATCTCAATTCGCGCGGCATTAAATTTTCGTCGTACAAGTCCGCCAAACTTGATTCAGCAAATTTTTTTCGCACTTCCAATATTTTTTCTGCCGTCGCGCTGATTTTTTTCACGTTTTCTTCCGTCGCCTCGCAAAATGGAAAATTATTATAAATTATCGTCGCCGAATATCTAAAGCGCATTTCCAATCTGCCGCAAAAAGTTTTTGTCCACGCCATATGAACTGAACTTGTCAAAATTCCAAATAAATATAAATCTGCGTTTTCAATAAAAAAATTTGGACTTACTGTAATAAAATTTTTATCTAAAAATCCAATCGGAATATATTTTCTTTTTTCTGATGAAAGTTGAGGAAAAAATAAAAAATTTTTAGGATTATTTTGTTCACGAAATAAATGTGGAATTTCAGCTAATTTTTGTCTATCAGGTGCGCCTTTTAATCTATCTTCACGACATTTTTTAATTCTTTCGTAAATCGGAGGAATTTTTTTAATTTCAGAAGGAGTTGCATTAACTAACCAAAGACAATATCTTTTTTTATTATGTAAAAATTCTTCAGCACCGATTAAAATTTTTATAAATTTTTCTGATTCTGGATATTTTGAAATTAAAAAATTTTTTTCGTCTTCGGATAAAATTAAATTTCCGCCGTCAGCAGGACGATTTCCAGCAAACATTTTTGGAATAAAATTTTGCAGAGGCTTGGAGCGTTTTTGCAAAAAAATATCAGGAGCGTCGAGTAAATAGCCGTTAATGTGATTTACGAAAATTTTTTTGCCATTTTCGACGAAAAATTTTTTATCGGAATTTTTTAAAGAAAAGCCGATGATGACGCAATGAACCGCCGCCATATTTTCAGATTCGCTGTTCCACTTGAAAGTTTTGAAGGCAAAATTAATTTCGCCAGCTAAGTTTCTCCAGAGTATACCGACCTGTTCGCCCTGCGTAATTGAATTTGTCGACACAAAAGCGCACTGACTTTTAGTTAGCTTAAATTCGTTTAGAAAGTCAGAAGTTTTTTTGTACCAGGCGGCGACGTAGTCCAAATTGCCGAAATTTTTAACATTGGCGAAAATAAATTTCATATCGGCTTTTTGCGCGGAGGTCTGAAAAGTTTTGCCGACGAACGGCGGATTGCCGAAAATAAAATTAATATTTTGCGGCAAAAATTCATTCCAATTCATACGCAAGGCGTTACCTTCAAAAATATTCGCGTAAGTTTTCAGCGGCAGAAAATCTAAGTTGCGGTGAATAATTTCCTGCGTTTCATTTTTCATTTGAAGATCGGCGATCCACAAGGCAGTTTGCGCGACGGCAACGGCAAAATCGTTAATTTCGACGCCGTAAAATTGCGCGATAGATACTTTAATGGGGTTGTAAAATTCGCCAATCAAAATATTTTCGCCGAGAAGTTTTTTAAGAATTTCATTTTCAAGGCGACGAAGGCTGATAAAAGTTTCAGTTAAAAAATTTCCGCTACCGCAGGCAGGGTCGAAAAATTTTAAATTAGCAATTTTGTCTTGGAATTTGAGGAGATTTTTTTTTCCGCGAATATTTTTAAATTCTTCGTGCAAGTCGTCAAGGAAAAGCGTATCGATAACTTTATGAATATTTTCGACGGAAGTATAATGCATACCGCCAGCGCGACGCGTGACAGGGTTTAACGTCGATTCAAATACAGCGCCAAAAATCGTGGGAGAAATGCCGCTCCAATTAAAATTAGCGGCTTCGTCGAACAAAAGATTTTTAATTTCATCGTTAAAGTTGGGGATTTCAATATCATTTTCAGCGAAAAGTCCGCCGTTTACGTACGGAAAAATTTTTAAGTTGTCGTCAAGGTACGGGTCACGCAAATTTTCAGGAGTATTTAAAATTTTGAATAAATCTTGCAAATCGCGGCGAATATTGCGGGATTCGCGCAGATAATCGGTAAAGATTTTATTTTTAAAAATGCCAGCGGATTCGGCGTAAAGGCAAAAAACTAGTCGAACGCAAAGTTTATTGAGACTTTGCAACGATTCATCGGAATTTGGATTGATATAACTTTTTTTGAGTGCGTCGTAAATTTTGCCGACAATTTCGCCAGCTTTTAAAGAAATTTCAAGTTCAAGGCGAATTTTAGTTTTATTTTTGTCAATGAGGAAGTCGAAGGCTTTAAATTTTTGCGGAAGTTCAGCGATAGAAATTTTTATCGGTTCGGCAAGCGTTTCCATATCGTAAATAAAAAAATCTGCGAAGTTGCAGACAATAATTTTTTGCGGGTGCATAGAGACGGGAAGTCCCGCGATATATTTTTGTGCTTGTTCGTAAGGTTTAAGCGGCGAAAAATTTTCAGTGAAAGATTTTTGCTCGACGATAACTTTAGTATCGGGGAAAAAAGCGTCTATGAAATTTGTATGTTGAAGTTTGACTGGAACTTCAAATTTTACAAAATTTTCGCCGTCGGTAATGTCGAATACGTCGCGCAGAAAATTTAGCCAAAAAGTTTGCGATTCGCCTTTTTCGTAGCCGCGATTTTTCCAAGTTCTTACAAAATTTTTGATGTTGATATTGTTTGCAGACAAAAAATTTCCCACCTTTCCAAAAAATTGTTAAGCCTTAATCAAAGTAGCCGCCTTCCGCAGACGATTCATAATTGCAACGCCTAAGCCGTTATCGTCGACGCCTTCAGCTAAAATAATCTGCGCGGGCAAATCGTCAAAAGTTCTAAGTGATTCGTACAGATTGGCGGCAATAGATTTTAAATCGCCGCGTCGACCGTAAGGCACTGGAAAAATTTTTTCAGCGTCAAGGTTGTTAATAAGTTCGTGACTAGCCATAACGCCGACAGATTTATTTTCAGCGCGGAGATTTTTAATTTCACGGCGGAAAATTTTTTCAAGTTCATCAGGCGTCGAAGTTTCAATCAGCGTCAAAGGAACTTTCGGCGCGTAATGCGTGTACTTCATACCGGGAGCGCGTGGCTTGGCGGCATTTGACGGAGCAACTTTAATTTCGCCGAGAATTTCTTCAAGCATTTCTTTAGTGACAGCGCCAGGACGAAGAATTTCAGCAACAGGTGAAGTAACGTCAACGATAGTTGATTCAACGCCGAATTGACAGTTGCCGCCGTTCAAAATAATTTCGATTTTACCGCGCAGATCATTATAAACAGCTTGCGGCGTAGTTGGGCTAGGTCTGCCAGAAAGGTTTGCACTAGGCGCGGCGATTGGACAATCAGCGGCTTTAATCAGCGCCCTTGCAACGTCATTGTCAGGAAATCTTACTCCGACGGTTGCAAGTCCACCAGTGACGGCATCGGGTACAAATTTAGTTTTCGGCAAAATAATTGTAAGTGGACCAGGACAAAATGCCGCGAAAAGTTTTTCAGCCGCAGGTAAAATTTTAGCCGCGCGTTCAACTTGTGCTAAGTTTGCAAAGTGAAGAATTAGCGGATTGTCAGACGGGCGACCTTTAGCCGTGAAAATTTTTTTACAAGCGGTTGAGTTCAAGCCGTCTGCGCCGAGTCCATAAACAGTTTCAGTAGGGAAGGCGACAAGTTCACCTGCGCGGATTAATTTTGCCGCCCGTTTAATATTTTCGCGTGTTGGTAGTAAAATTTCAGTCTTCATAAGTAGCGATAACAACTCTTTCAATTCCTGCTAAGTCACGAACAATTTCAATGTTGGTAAAATTTTTCGCGAACAAATTTTTAACGGCGTCAGCTTGATTGATACCAATTTCGACGGCTAAAAATCCACCGTTAAATAAAAAATTTGGCGCGTCGTCAGCAATTTTCCTGTAAAAGTTCAAGCCGTCAACTCCACCGTCAAGCGCAATTTGTGGTTCGCGTTGAACTTCATCTTGCAACGTCGATAAATCTTTCGTGGGAATGTACGGCGGATTGGAAATTACGGCGTGAAATTTTTTCCCGCGCAGAGGTTCAAATAAATTGCCGACGTGAAAAATAATTCTGTCATCGACGCCAAATTTTTCCGCATTGAAGGTTGCACAGTCGATAGCGTCCTTTGAAATGTCGACGGTTGCCGCCGTAGAATTTTTTAGATATTTTAAAATTGAAACGCAAATTGCGCCGCTACCCGTGCCAATGTCGGCGAAGGTAGGATTTTTAACGGCGGAAAGTTTTTCAATGGCAAATTGCGCTAAAATTTCAGTATCGGGGCGCGGAATTAAAACGGCAGGCGTCACGACAAAATTTAAGCCCATAAATTCGCGTTGACCAGTAAGGTATGCGACGGGAATTTTTTTTATGCGCTGTTTAATAAGATTTTCAAAGCGGCTAACCTGCGCGGGAGTCAAACTTTTCACGGCGTCGACGTACAAGTAAAGGCGCTTGCAATTTAAAATGTGCGCCAACAAAACTTCAGCGTCAAGCCGCGCAGATTCAATCCCAGCGGCTTCAAGTTTTATCGTCGCACGTTGTAAAAGTTCGTTAATCGTATTCATAATTGCTATGTGGCGTTGAATAAGTAAGCGGGAAAAATTTTAAGCAAAAAATAAAGGTAAAAAGCGGCATTTCCCAGCGCCTCTGCAACCTTAAATTACTGCAACAAATGGGACGCGGTGAAATGTTTAAATTTATGAAAATTTATTCGTGGGCGCACAAATGCCGCAATGTTTTCTTTTGCTTCTTTTCTTTTGCGCCAAAAGAAAAGAAGTTTAATTAAAAAATAATTATTCAACAAGCTTTAGTTAAAAGCTAATTATTTGCTAACGTTGAGGGTCGACGCAGAATAAATGAACGCGTCAATTAATTCCTGCGAAAAATCTTGAGTCAGCAACTGCATTGAAACTCTATCGCCGTTTTTTGTACGGAAGATGAGCATTGCAATTTGACTGTCAGCGGTAATTGTTTCGCCTTCATCAGTTGTAATTTCTTTAGCGGTAACCATAAAGACGCCTTTATTATCTTTGCCGATATTAGTTATCATTGCAGTATCAAGCGCGTTGACACTTTTTAAATATTCAATATAAGAATCTAAAGTTTTCTGGTCGTCTTTGTTGAAATTAGGCGCGTTTTGTTCGGGGAAGGCGTCAAGATTAATTCTGTAGCCCAAAACAACTTCTGGACCGTCATTCAAGAAAACGAGCATTTCGCCTTTTTCAGCAGGTTCATCAAATTTTAAATCGGTGACAGCTGCGGGCTGGAATGGACATTTAATCGTGTAACCGTAAGTGGTGCTTTTATATTCGACAAAATCTTTAACGGCTATTTTAATATCTTCATTGTTTGAAGAAGTTGCCGCGTTAGTTGCAGGCGCATCTGCCGCAAAAGTTGTTGGGGAAAACAATGTAAAAGCAAGTGCCGCTGTTGCCAAAATTTTTTTCATAAAAAAATATCCTCCTATTTTCAGCTTGTAGCTTAAAAAATTTTATATGCTATTCACTACATCAATAACCATTTGCATTGCCGCTTCGCAAGCTTGATTTTTAATTTCACTACGACTGCCGCTGAAATTAAAAAGCTTAACAATAATTTGGCGTGAATCGCTGACTGAAATGTAAACCGTACCGACGGGCTTTTCAGCCGTACCGCCGCTTGGTCCAGCAATGCCAGTAACGCCGACGCCTATATCAGTTTTGAAAAGTTCGCGAACATTCGCCGACATTTGCCGCGCAGTTTGTTCACTTACCGCGCCGAAATTTTTCAGCGTTTCAGCTTGAACTTTCAAGACGGAATTTTTAATTTCGTTTGAATATGAAACGATTGAGCCTTGCACGTAAGCTGAACTGCCTGAAACGTCCGTCAATCGCGAAGTTAAAAGCCCGCCCGTACAAGATTCTGCACAAGCTATCGTTAAATTTTTAGCAGTCAAAAGTTTTCCAAGTTCAATTTCTAAATTCATTTAACCTTTACCACTTACCTTTTCTGCCGCTAAATCGTAGGCAAAGCCAGCAACAATTTTCACGCGGACAATATCGCCTTCGTCACTCATTCTGTCATTTTCAATATAAATTTGTCCGTCCACGTCAGGCGCTTCACGGTACGACCGACCCGCCACAACTTCAGGGACTTCCATATCCCGACCCTCAATCAGCACGTCAAATTCTTTACCTTCCAAACTTTCATTAATCTCCTGCGAAATTAAACTTTGAATGCTCATCAATTCGTGATAACGTTCCTGCGCTGTACCTTCATCAATCTGCCCGTCCATTTCATAAGCCGCCGTGCCTTCTTCAGGCGAATAGACGAAAATTCCAACTTTATCAAGGCGCTGTGTTTCGATAAAATTTTTCAGCGTTTGAAATTCTTCGTCCGTTTCACCAGGATAACCGACCATAAAAGTTGAACGAATGGAAACGCCAGGAATTTTTTCCCTAATCTTCGATAAAAGTTTTTCAATCGATTCGCGAATATCTGGGCGGTGCATACGTTTTAAAACGGCGTCATCAGCGTGTTGCAAAGGCAAATCGACGTAGTTACAAATTTTCGGTTCAGCGGCGATAATGTCAATAAGTTCATCAGTAAAATTTTGCGGATAAGCGTACATTAATCTAATCCAGCGAATTTTTTTAACCTTGACGAGTTCGCGCAGTAAGTCACAAAGTTTAGGTTCGCCATAAATATCGCGTCCGTAATTCGTCGTATCTTGCGCAATTAAAACAACTTCCTTGACGCCTTCACGTGCAAGCTTTTCAACTTCTGCGCGGATGTCTTCAATGGTACGTGAAATTTGCTTGCCGCGAATCAGCGGAATTGCACAAAAGGCGCAACGGTGGTTGCAACCTTCCGCAATTTTTACGTAGGCAGTATAATCTGGCGTCGTACGAAGGCGAGGAGTTTTAGCGCTATAAATAATTTCCTTATCGCCAATTAAAATTACGCGGCGACCTGCTAAAGTTTCTTCGACAGCCTCCATAATTCGATGCCAAGCGCCAGTGCCAATAATCGCGTCAATTTCTGGCATTTCGTCCAAAAGTTCCTGCCGATAACGTTGCCCAAGACAGCCAGCGACAATTAGCGATTGGCAATTTCCTTCGTCCTTGTACGCGGCAAAATTTAAAATCGTCGTGATAGATTCTTCCTTCGCCGACGCAATAAACGCGCAAGTGTTAATGATTATAATATCGGCGTCAGCAGGATTCGGCGTAATGGTTATGCCTTTTTCCCGCATAATGCCGAGCATAACTTCAGTGTCGACAAGATTTTTCGCGCAACCTAAACTTATTACTCCAACTTTCAAAATTTTCTACTCCCTATTGTAGGTTTCAGCTCTCAAGTTTTAACTTAAAACTACTAACTACTAACTACTAACTACTTACTAATCCCTAAATCTAACGTGTTTAACCCAACGTTCTAAAAATTCTTGACGTTGCTTTTCAGTGAAGTTTGGCGCATTTGGAAACAGTACAAGATTTTTCCCTGCGAAAGATTTATAAGCCAAACTGTTGGGATTGGTCGAAATAAAATAAAAACCGTTACTTTGCAAGGCAAGCTGAGCGTTATCACTAAGTAGCCAATCAGTAAACTTTTTAGCCTCATTACTTTTCGGAGAATTTTTTGTAGTAAGTCCCGCGCCAGTCAAAAGGTACGCCGTACCGTCAGCAGGATAAATTATTTTCAGCGGATAACCTTCCTGCATATACCGTAACGTTTCACTTTCGACGGCAATGGAAATATCTGTTTCGCCCATGCCAGCTTGACGAACGGGGTTTGATAAAAATTTCGTGTACTGTACAACTTTTGGATGAAGACCGCGTAAAATTTGGTACGTCTGCGCGTCGCCAAAGTTGCTAATCATTTGTAACATTAAATTCGACGCGGCGTCAGCTACAAGAAAATCTGTAATGCCGATTCGCACATTTCTATAAGTTGCAAGCTCCGTCCAAGTGTCAGGAATTTCTTTCAGCTTGCCGAGAAAATCTTTGTTCGTGCAAAAAATTATTGGATCGTACCAAACGCCAATCCAACGGTCATGTTTATCTTTGAAATTATTTTTTACAGCGTCATTCGTTTCAGATGCGTGGGAAATTAAAAGTTGCCGTTCAGCTAGCGAATTTAAAACGGCGCTGTCAGCTAAAATCACGTCGACGGTATCAACTACGGTAGGATCGGAAACGGCGTCGTCAGCAGTTTTTTGGATTAAATCTTTTGCAGGGAGTGGAACAAAATTTACGCGGACGTGACTTTCCTTTTCGTAGGCTTCAGATAAAATTGTAACGGTTTCAGCTGGCAACGTCGTGTACGCCGTCAACTCCAATTCTGAAATGCGTTCATCTGCGCCAACGCGATAAGATGTTCCTGCAACTGCCGCTATCACGAACATAAACGCCGTTAAAAAATAAATCGTGTATCGCCGCATTAATCCCGCCTCCTGCAAAAAATTTGAAGTAATTATAGCCCACTTGCAAAATCATTACAAGAAAAATTTTTTATCAGCGGCACTTGAATTAATCGGGCAAAATAATTTCATCTAAAAATTTGCAAAAAAAATTTGCACGAGCTTTTAAAGCTTATGCAGATTTTTTGTACAAAGTAAAATGAATCAGCTTGCTATGCGGCTGTCGTATTGAATACAAATTCTCAAGATATTCTGCGCAATTTTATTTGTTTTCACGGGAATGTTCGTTCCTGAAAGATAATAATCGAATGCCCAACCAAATTGAGCTCCGCGCTCGGGGACAACATAAAATTTCCATTGATTAATATCGTTCAACTCTCCGCTTGTTTGTTCAATTTTTTTGACGTCGACATAAAACGCATAATAAATACGATCGCCGCCGCCGCGCATTTCCTCATAATCGCCAGTAGGAACTATCGTATTTGTATCGACATAAAAATCAAGCCCGCCAGTATTTCCCGCGTAAACGTCCTGCGCATTCGCAAAATTATTTTGTCCGCAAATAAAAATTACTGCCGCTAATAAAATCGTACAGAAAAATTTTTTTAACATTCCGCAACCCTCCACAAAAATTTAAAAATATTTTTTCAAGTGTAGCACAAAAAGTTTAATAAGTCCTTACCTGCGGGGTAAATATTAATCGGGCAAAATAATTTCCACGTTCATTTTCCGCGCCGCGTCTAAAAATTTTTTTGACGGCGCAATTTCAGTTATCAGCCCGCGTACTTTATTCAACGTTGCAAAATTAAAATTCGCCGTCGTCCCAAACTTTCTGGACTCGGCGACAATATAAACGTTTTGGCTAAGTTCAATCATACGGCGTTTGTGCATTCCAGTATTTGAATCGTTCGTCGACAAAGAATTTTTTTCAATGTCAACGCCAACCGCGCCGATAAATGAAATGCTCGGGTGAAAGTGCGCCATAAATTCCAAGTTCAAGGCGTCGTAAAAACCGTCACGACTTTTATTAATCTGTCCGCCAGCGAAGATTAAATTTATTTTTGGATTCCGTGCCAAAAGTACTAGCACGTCAACCATATTCGTCAAAATTTTGTATTCGGTTTCAGCCTTCGACAAAATTTCGGCAATGGCAATGCTAATCGTCGACGCGTCAAGAAAAATTAAATCTTGCGGCGTCATAAGTTTAACGGCGGCGGTAGCAATTTTTCTTTTTGCTTCAACATCACTGATTCTTCGTCGATTAGCTTCAGCAACGTGTAATTTTTCTTTAATGGCAACTGCTCCGCCGTAAGTTCGCTTTAGTTGACCGTCCATTTCTAACGCGCCTAAATCTTTGCGGATTGAATCTTCAGTGACGCCGAATATTTCCGCCAACTCTTTGACTAAAACTTTTCCATTTTGTGCAAGCAATTCTAAAATTTTTGCCTGCCGCTCTTCCATAAACACTTTTATTTCTCCTTTTTAGTTAGTAGTAAGTAGTGAGTAGTGAGTAGTGGGAAAAATACTACTGACTACTTACTAATCACTACTGACTAAATAATAATCTGCGCTAAAGTACGTTTAACTTCGTCCATATCGACGCGCGTATTGTAGCAAGGTCCGTTAGGACGAATATTCAACACGCCGACTGCTGGCAACGGGTAAACATCTTGAATGCCGCTCATTAAATCGCGTTCGCAGGCAATGGCAAGTACAGCTTGCGGACGATTTTTTATTACAACTTGCCGCGCTAAAGTTCCACCCGTCGCCACGAAAAATACAAAGCCAAGTTCTTCAGAAAGTTTAACCAAATCGCTAATATTGCATTTGCCGCAACGTTTACAATTATTTGGGTCGCGTGTAATTTTATGTGGACAGCTTGCAAGTTGCAGACAATGCGGCACAAGTACCAGCAATTTATTGGCGGGAACTTTTATTTGGCTCTTCATAAAAATTAAATTGCTGACGGCGATAAATGATCCTTCCAGCTGACGGCGATTAATGCCGAAAATTTTTCCAATTCGTACGGCAAGCGGAAATAAAAATTTTATTATTGCAAAACTGTAGCGGTGAAATAATTTCAGCGTAGGTAAACCTTTCACTGCCAAAACCATATTGCACAACGCGCCGAATGAAAATGTTGAGATGAAAATTAAAAACGCGCCGACGATTGCTGGCAAGTATTCAAAAATTTTTTCAAGCCCTAAGTAAGAAATTTTCCACACGCCGTAAAGCATTAGCGCAATTAAAAATTCCGTCACTAATAAAAGCCCGATGAACAATCTTTTTTTCGGTCGCGCAGGTAAAAGCGTACTAATCATTTGTATCATCTCCATTTGAAAAGATTATATCAAACTGAAAATTTTTCTGTCAAATATTATCGCGGCAGATAAAATTTTTTAATTGCTGAAAAAATTCTTCACCTTTTTTGTAAACGTGATATAATGGCGAAAATTTTTGAGGAGGGAATTTTTTTGACAAAGACGCTTGAAGAGCTGGCGCTCCTGATTCAAGGTACAAAAATCATTGGCGATAAAAATATTTCAATTACTGGCATTGAACACGATTCGCGCAAAGTTACGGCGGGAAATATTTTTGTTTGTATGGAAGGCGTACACGTCGACGGACATAAATTTATAAATCAAGCGATTGAAAACGGTGCGGTTGCCGTCTTGACTGCGCGGCAAGATTTTCAGTCTGACGAAATTTCAGCGCTGATTGTTCCAGATATGTTAAAATCTTTAGCGGTTATCGTTCCTTATTTTTACAATTACCCTGCAAAAAATTTCCGCGTTATCGGCGTGACTGGTACGAATGGCAAGACAACTACAACGTATATGATTCGCGCAATTTTAATGGCGGCGGGTTACAAAGTCGGTTTAATCGGCACAATCCAAATGATGATTGGCGATGAAATTTTTCCCGTCAAAAATACTACGCCGAACGTTATCGACTTGCAACACACGCTTAATGAAATGCGCGAAAAAAATGTTGACTTCGTAGTTATGGAAGTTTCAAGCCACGCGCTGGCTGAAAATCGTATCGCTGGCATTGAATTTGACACGGCAATTTTCACGAACTTAACGCAAGATCATCTTGACTACCACAAGACAATGGAAAATTACCGCGACGCTAAGGCGAAACTTTTTGAAATTGTTTCACGTACTGGCACGAAGTCAAATAAAAACGCCGTCATAAATCTTGACGACGCGGCAGGCGCTACAATGCTTGAACATACGCTTTGCAATAAAATCACTTATGGCATTGAAAAAAATTGTGACCTCCGCGCAGTTGACGTTGAAGTTAAAGCAAGCGGCACAAATTTTAGCGTTGGCGATATGAAATTAAATCTACACGTCACGGGAATTTTTAACGTTTACAATGTTTTGGCGGCGATTGGTGCAACTTTGGCTGAAAAAATTTCTCCTGACATTATAAAATCTGCGCTGGAAAATTTTAAATCTGTTCACGGTCGTTTTGAAAAAATTTTTGCTGACGTACCTTTCACAATTATTGTTGACTATGCGCACACTCCCGACGGCGTCAAGAATGTTTTGGAAACTGCGCGGCAAATTGTCACGAACAGAATCATCACAGTTTTTGGTTGCGGCGGCGACAGGGATAATACAAAACGTCCAATTATGGGCAAGCTTGCCGCTGAACTTTCTGACGTTGTCATTGCGACTTCTGACAATCCGCGCACTGAAGAGCCAGAAAAAATTTTGCAACAAATTGAAGTTGGCGTAAAAGAAAAAATCGGCGATAAATTTTTTGAATCTATCGTCGACAGGCGGCAAGCTATTTTCCGCGCAGTTCAAATTGCTACGGCTGGTGATATAATTTTAATTCTTGGTAAGGGTCACGAAAATTATCAAATCCTCAAAGATAAGACGATACATTTTGACGACCGCGAAGTTGCGTTAGAGGCGGTAAGTAGTAGGAAGTAATTTTCATTCTTCAGCTGACGGCGGAATTTCTTCATTTTCGTCAACAATATTTTCGTCAGGCAAGTCAATAATTTCGTTGAACGGTACAATTCTTTCTTCGCCGTGTTCATTGTCAACGTAGCGGAAACCGTCCTGCGTTATGACGGCTTGATCTGCTTGAAGTGCCGTTGCCAAATCCGCGCTTTTTTGATCGATTGAAATTATTCCGAAATTGCTAATCAACTTTTTCAGAACAGTTTTTTTAGCCATTGCGTCAAAATTTGTCGACCAAACGGAAGATTTTCTGTTGGAGCGCAAATCGTAAGCGTAACTTTGAGAATATTTTTCCGCGTGATTTTTAAGTTCATCAAGCGTCATGTACAAAGATTTTTTGAAACCGTTCAGCAATTCCATGTAGGCGACGTAGCCGACAACTTCATCAGAAATTTTTTCTCCGCGAATAATTTCGCCAGTCACGAAGTCAATCTCAGCTATCTGCCCTTCGCAAACTGCGCCAGAATTTAACGTGAGATATTGACCGCTACGCATTGCTAGCTGAATCAAGCCTTTGTAGCCGAGTTGAAATTGCGCTTGCCCCTTGTAGGGAACAATGAACGCGAAACCTAAACTTGGATTTATCGGCAATTTTAGCGCGGCGGCAATTCCTGCGGCACTCAATACCGAAATCGGCGAACATTCCTGCAGTTTGGAATTGGTACGGACGATTGACAGTATTGACGAAATGAACGCGGGCGCTGAAGTGTCCAAAATTTCTTCAAAGCGCCGCTTGACTGCCGCTGAATTCAAAAGGTTTTGCAGGGTATAATCTTCTTGTTTCATAAAAAAACTCCTCATTATAAATTTTAAAATATTTTATCAAAAATTTTTGGTTTAGAAAATAAAAATTTTAAAGCGAAAGTTACAGGTGATGAATATGGATAAATTGAGTTTGAACGAAGTTATAAAAGTCACGAACGCTGAATCAAATTCCAGCGAAAATATTTTTTTCGACGGCGTGACGACTGATAGCCGCAAAATTGTTGACGGAACTTTATTTGTTGCCTTGAAAGGCGAAAAGTTTAACGGTGAAGACTTTGTCGAAGATTCTTTTAAAAAAGGCGCTACTGCCGCGCTTGTCAGCAAAAATTTTAACCGCGAAATTTCTAACGGCGTAATTATTAAAGTTGATGACACATTGAAAGCTTATCAACAAATTGCTGGTGCGTGGCGTGATAGATTTAAAATTCCAATTATCGCCGTGACTGGTTCGACGGGCAAAACTACCACGAAAGATTTAACTGCCGCCGTATTAAGTGAACTTGGCAAAATTTTAAAAACGTCCGCCAACTATAACAATGAAATCGGCGTACCGATGACTTTACTTGAACTTACCGAAGAACATAAAGCCGCTGTCGTCGAAATTGGTATGCGTGGACTTGGACAAATTGTCGCGCTTGCAAAAATCGTTAAACCTACCGTTGCCATTGTTACGAATGTTAATGAAACGCACATGGAACTTTTAGGCTCAATGGAAAATATTGCGAAGGCGAAAGGCGAACTTGTCGAATCAATTCAAACTGGCGGCACGGTAATTTTGAACGTCGACAATCCCTACGTTGCCGATATGGTTAAACTTGTTAAACCTGGCGTAAAAATTATTACGAATGGCATTGAAAAGCCTGCCGATTTAAAAGCTGAAAATGTTGTGACTGGTGAGGCGTCAACTGATTTTGATTTGCTGTACAAAGGAAAACTTTTCCATTTCGACTTGCCAATAATTGGGCGTCATAATGTTTCAAATGCGCTTGCCGCCATTGCCGCTGGAATGAATGAAGGTCTGCTTTACAAAAGATCTCAACGCGGGCTTTTATCTTTCGCCACAACTAAGATGAGGTTTGAAGTTATTCGACGCGACAAAATAACAATCGTTAATGATGCTTACAATGCAAGTCCCGCGTCAATGCGTGCCGCGATTAAAACTTCCGCCGAAATTTACGACACGCGGAAAATTGCCGTACTTGGTGATATGTTTGAACTCGGCGACATTGCGGAAAAAGCTCACCGCGAAATTGGCGAATACGTTTTTGAAAATGGCTTTGAAATTTTAATTACCGTCGGTGAACTTGGCAAATTCATTGCGGAAGGTGCAAAGGCGGCAGGTATGAAAAATGTTTTCGTGACAGATTCGCATGAAGACGCCGCTAAAACTCTGCGCGGCATACTTCAACACGACGACGTTATTTTATTTAAAGCGTCTCACGGTATGCACATGGAAAAAGTCATTGAGTTAATCTAATCAAAAAATTTTTAGAATTTTAGTCAAAAAAGACACCCCCGATTTAGCGACATTTGCAAACGGCGGTGTCTTTTTATTTGTCAATATTGAAATAGGAAACATTTTTTCCGCGTGATATTTTAAAAATTTAAACTATAAATCTTTGTTCGTTGGTGAACCAGCTAACGACTTCCTGCGCGGAGCCACGAAGGCAAAATAAAATAATTCTATCGCCGTCCAATAAAATCGTATGACCATTTGGAATTGCCGCAACGCCTTTTCGTACGTAAGCACAAACTAGGCACGACTTAGGCAGTTTAACTTCCATAAGTTTTTTACCTTCAGCCTTCGTACCTTTTTTAACGATAACTTCAACGGCTTCAGCCTTCGCGCCTTCCAAAATTGAAACGCGCGTTACGCCGCCACGTCGAACAAAGGCTAAAACTTCACTGGCTGAAAGTAGCCGCGCAGAAATTACAACGTCGACGCCAACTGTTTCAATCAGTTCAACGTATTCAGTACGATAGACGCGGACGACTGTTTTTTTTGCGCCCATATGCTTAGCAAGTAGCGCCATCATCAAATTTAATCTGTCATCTTCCGTAAGACAAACTACCACGTCAGCAGAGGCGATACCTTCTTCCGCCAATAAATCAACGTTCGTACCGTCGCCGTAAATTGCAATGCTGTCACCAGTCAAAAGTTCCGCCATTTGTTCGCAACGTTCACGATCTTTTTCAATGACTTTGACGGAAATTCCCGCGTTAATCAGTTGACCGACTAAAGCACGAGCAATTCTGCCAGCGCCGATTATCAAAACTTTTTCAAGCGGTCGTGTATCTTGTTGCACAAGGTTAGCGCTAAATTTTTCAATGGCGCTTGGAAAGCCGATAAAGTAGGCGTTATCGTGAACTTGAAAAGAATCGTCGCCGTGCGGAATAATCATTCTATGATCACGATGAATCAGTCCAGCCAAAATTCCTGCGGGAAGTTTTAAATTTTTCAGCGGAATATCAGCAAGTTGACTGCGGCGGTGAATTTTCGTTTCAAACAATCTAATTTTACCGTCAGCAAAATCGTCGACGTTAAGCGCGGCAGGCGTCGTCAAAATTCTGTAAATTTCATTAGCGGCGATAAGTTCAGGATTTAACAGTAAATCAATATCAAAATTTTTCTTGACGTATTCGCGAGCCTCACTCATAAATTGCATATCGCGAATGCGGGCGATTGTATGTTTAATGCCGTGCTTTTTGGCAAGAATACAAGCAACCATATTAACTTCGTCAGTTGAAGTGACGGCGATAAAAATTTCTGCGCGGTTAATGTCGGGGTCGTCAAGCGTTATCGGATTCGTGCCGCTTTTATTAATCGTCATAACGTCAAGCGTTTCTTTAACGGCGGTCAACTGATTTTCATCTTTATCGACGACTACGACTTCAATTCCTTCACTGCTTAAAAGTTCGGCGATTGTGTAACCCAACTTGCCAGCGCCGATTATCACGACACGCATAAATTCACCGCCTTTAAGTTAAAAATTTTAAAATAAACCGCTAATAATTCCGTCAGGCGTAATGTCAATTTTTTCAGCGGCAGGACGTTTCGGCAAGCCTGGCATTGTCAAAATATTTCCCAAAAGTACGACGATAAATCCCGCGCCTGCAGAAAGTTTTACTTCGCGAACAGTCACGGTAAAACTTTTTGGACGCCCAAGTTTAGATGCGTCGTCACTCAATGAATACTGCGTCTTCGCAATGCAAATTGGAAGTTTGCCGTAACCAAGCCTTTCAAGGTCAAGAATTTGTTTTTTCGCGGCGGCTGAATAGTCAACGCCTTTTGCACCGTAAATTTTTTTAGCGACGGCAGAAATTTTTTGCATAATACTTTCGTCGTCTTCGTATGTGAACTTGAAATTTTTCTCCGCGTCGAAAACTGATTCAACGGCATAAGCTAAACCAATTCCGCCAACGCTACCTTCAGCGAAAACTTTTGAACGCGCAAACTTTACATTTTTTTCCGCGCAGAAAAGTTCAACTTCGGCAACTTCTTCGTCAGTGTCAGTCGGAAAATCATTCAAGGCTACGACTGCTGGCAGTCCAAAATTTTGAATGTTTTCAATATGTTTAGCAAGATTATCTAAACCTTTTTTCAGCGCTTTAACGTTTGGCTTAGCAAGTTTATCTTTTTTAACGCCGCCGTGCATTTTTAACGCGCGAATCGTAGCCACAATTACGACGGCGTCAGGACGTAAACCGCTCATTCTGCATTTAATGTCAAGGAATTTTTCAGCGCCTAAATCTGCACCGAATCCAGCTTCAGTGACGACAATGTCAGCCAGTTTCAACGCATATTTAGTAGCCGTGACGGAATTGCAACCGTGCGCAATGTTCGCGAAAGGTCCGCCGTGAATTAAAGCTGGTGTACCTTCAAGCGTCTGAACTAAATTTGGTTTAATCGCGTCTTTCAACAGCAACGCTAATGAGCCAGTAACTTTTAAATCGTCCGCCGTTACTGGTTGACCTTCGACGTTGTAAGCTACGACAATTTTTCCGAGCCGTGACTTTAAATCGGCAAGATCGCTTGACAGACAAAGTATCGCCATCATTTCAGACGCAACAGTAATGTCGAATCCACTTTCACGCGGCACGCCGTTAGCTTTTCCGCCGAGACCAACAACAATATTTCTTAAAGCGCGGTCGTTTAAATCCAAAACTCTTTTCCATACGACGCGGCGAACGTCAATTTTCAATTCATTTCCCTGTTGCAGATGATTATCTAAAACTGCGGCAAGTAAATTGTGTGCGGTCGTCAATGCGTGAAAATCGCCTGTGAAGTGCAAATTAATATCTTCCATAGGTACAACTTGCGCGTAGCCGCCGCCAGCCGCGCCGCCTTTTATGCCGAAACATGGACCTAAACTTGGTTCGCGAAGTGCAACACAAACTTTTCTGCCGATACGGTTAAAAGCGTCCGCAAGTCCGATTGAAGTTGTAGTTTTGCCTTCACCTGCTGGCGTTGGAGTTATCGCCGTCACTAAAATTAATTTGCCGTTGGGATTATTTTTGACGCGTTCCCAAACTTCCGCGCAGATTTTCGCCTTGAAGTTACCGTACAATTCCAAATCGTCAGCCGTCAAGCCCAATTTTTCGCCGATAGAAATTATTTTGGAAATTTTAGCTTGCTGCGCAATTTCAACGTCACTTAACAATTTTTTCACGCTCCTAAAATTTTTTGCTTAAAAGTTTACAAAAAATTTTTATTTTCTTCAACAAAAAATTTTTGAAAATCATTAAGCTTTGACAATTTTTTATCGCCAAAAAATTGAAATTATCATCGCTGGTAAAAGATTCGCTACGCAAATTTTATTCTCAAACATTAAATTTATTCCTACACAAAAAATTAAAACATTTCCTACACATGATAAATTTTTTAACGCAATTTCTGTCATAAGCGGTTCAATAAATCCTGCAAAAAATGTTATCGCGCCTTGAAATATTCCTACTGATATGCAAGAAAAAATACATCCTTTACCAAGTCCTGCTGTCATAACCAAAATTATTATTAAATCTAATGAAGATTTTGCAATTAAAATCGTCACATCTTTAAAAATTGCATCGTTAATTGCTCCAATAATTGCCATTGCTCCTATGCAAACTGTAAATGACGCCGTTACAAACGCATTCACAAATGTTTTATCGTCATTATTTCCAGATTTTTTCTTCAAAAATTCGCCAAAATTTTTAAATTTTTTATCAATGTTTATAATTTCGCCAATTAGCCCGCCAAAAATTAAACTTATAATCAATAAAATTTCTCCGTCAGTTTTTAGTATTCCGTCTTCAACTTGAAACATTTTGCTTAAAGTTCCAGAAATTCCTATAAAAATTACAGAAATTGCACAAGACATTTGCAAAGTTTTTCTAATTTTTTCTGTAAAAAATTTTCCGCCTATAAGTCCGATAATTCCACCTAAAATTATTGCTAAAACATTTATTACTGTGCCAATTCCTGGAAAATAAATCAAATTCAAAATATCAGCTCCACAAAAAATTTTTCCACATTATATCAAATAAATTTTCACCAAGTATTATAATTTTCTTGAAACTTTAATAATTTTTTAAAGTGTCATACTATTTTATATCTTTACAACAGGTTAATTATGAGCGCAATACTTTGTAAAATATCTTTTTGCGAAACCAAATAATTATTTTAATTGTGTGTCATCGCTCAGGTATCAAAATTTTTACAACAGTTCCGCCGCCTTCGCGCGGATAAATAGTCAAAGTTCCGCCGCACATCATCTCAAGGCGTTGTTGTATGTTTGCCAATGCGGTATTCTGATTGTAATTTTCAGCAGGCGAAAATCCAGGTCCGTTGTCCTCAACAATAATTTCACTGCCGAAATTTGTTTCACGCGTTTTAATTAAAATGTAGAGCGGCGCATATTCTGGATCCATTCCGTGCTTGACGGCATTTTCTACAATCGGCTGAAGTGTAAGCGGCGGCAAGCGAAATTCTTTGTGCGGGGTATCATATTCAACAAAAAGGCTGTCCTCAAACTGAACCTGTTCAACTGCAAGATAAGCGCGGGTATGTTCAAATTCATCGGCGAAAGGCACTGTATTTTCACTGGCAATGGCAGTAAAATTTTTGCGAAGATAAGTTGTAAAATCCAGCGTGACTTGTTGAGCTTTTTTTGCATCCTTAGCGCAAAGATAATAAATGCTCATCATGGCGTTGTAAATGAAGTGCGGGCGCATTTGCAAGATCATAATATTTGCGCGCTGATTTGCAATTTCGCGCTGTTGCTTGACATAAGATTCAATTTGATCGTACAGAATAATTGCGAACATTGAAAGCATTGAAATACATAAACCTAAAACAACAAGTACAATAATTTCTGTAACAACATTTTGGATAAACAAAGAAAATTGCAACGGAATCAAATGAAGTAAAAAAGCGACAAAATATTTTCTTGGCAATTTATCGTGTCTTTTTATCACGCTTGCAAGATTTAAAAACATTACCGCAAAGATTGGAGCAAACAAAAGTAAATACCAATCACCGCGAATATATCGAGTATCTGGCGTAATGTAATAAATGAACGTAGTAAATTGCGAAATTCCCAGCACAATAAAAAATATACTCCATAAAATAATTACGACGCGAAAAAGCAAACTCTTTCGCCAATCTTCGCCACAAGTACGCAAAAGGTAAACTGTAAACATTGGCATCAGTATCGAAATCGAAAAATATTGAAAGTAAATGGTGATTTTTTCCTCCAACGCCATTGTCGGCTCTTCGTAAATTACAAGGTCAATAAAAAGCGTAAGCATAGACAGTACAAAAACTGCAAACAAGCTGACAAAAAAACGCTTATTCCATTGATTTTTGCTAGGCATTATAACGGCAATCCATAATATCACCAAAGTTAAAATCAACACCGCACCACATACGAAGTAATAAAATTGCTCCGCAGTCATTGTTTTTCATCTCCCCACGAAAATGGATAGCGAAGATTTTTTAATTGCGCCCGAACTCCTTCCGCCGTAATTGGTTTAAGTGTAAAACCGCTTGCGCCTGTACTCCATGCGTCGAAGGAGTACTCAATGTATGCAGTCAGATAGACAACATTGGTTTGC
>JAFSUE010000078.1 GCA_017445435.1 Selenomonadaceae bacterium
GCCTCCGTCACCAGTAGATCCGCCTTTTATTTCAATTCTGTTTGTGCCGACGCGATGAATTGCCCAACGACCTCCTGATACTTCGTCAAGATTTTCTGCGTTAATTTCAACTTTCTTTTCTTCTGTCAATTTATTTTCTCCCTTCAAATTTTGAATTTTTTCTTACGTTTTAATGTACGGTGAAGTTTTTACTTCATTATAATTTTTTTTTGCTACTTTTTAACTATTTTTGATTAACAGCGATTATGAATTTATCAGAAAGTTTTTCATCAGGTACAGTGTCTGGATTTAGTACTTTGTCAAATGTTTTCTGCATATCCTCACTTGGCATATGAAAACCACCTGCTACACCGTCAAGATTTTCTGCGTTTAGTTCAACTTTTTTGTCTGTCATTTTATTTTCTCCTTTCAGACTTTTAATTTTGAATTTTTTTCTTACGTCCTAACATACGGGGAAGTTTAAAAGGCATTACAAAAAATTTTCTTGGCGAAAAAAAAGCGCGTCCATACGCGCCCTATATTAGTTAAACCGTTACAAAATTTGCTGTCAAATTGCTTTTTATCACCGATTAAATTTTACCTTGAAGTTTTTGCCGCAACGTTCCCATTGCACGGAAAAGAATAATTCCGACGTTGCCCGCGCTAATGCCGAGAACTTCGCCAATTTCTTTGTTGGACATATCAGCCCAAAATTTTAACTCGATAATGCGCTGTTCACGCTCTGAAAGTTTTGATACCGCCTTCATCAAAATTTTTTTATTCTCATTCAAAATAAGCTTATGTTCGGGCTGTTCATGTTCAGCTATCGGCGGCGAAAATACGTCGTCCCATTCAACTTCTTCACGCTTGCCTTGACTGCGGAAAAAATCTATACAAGTCCTTTCAGTAATGCGACTTATCCACGTTGCAAAAGTTGCCCGCGTCTTGTCGAACTTTGAAAGATTTTGTGTGACTTTCAAAAAAATTTCGCTAGTAAGGTCATCGGCAGTTGTGGCATTTTTCACGCGTACATAAACCAAGTTGTACACAATGCGAAAATATTTTTCGTACAATTCGCGAAAAGCCGTTTCATCCCAAACTGCACGCTCCGCCAAGTCACTGTAATATTCATTGTCTTTTTCCAAAATAATCCACCGCCTTACAAAGTCTGCCGCTTAACCAACGTTGAAAATAAACCGCCAGCGTTAGCAAGTTCATCAAAAGTTCCACTCTCTGCAATTTTGCCGCCGTCCATTACAATAATTCTGTCACAATTTTTAATCGTCGAAAGTCTATGAGCAATGACAATTCTTGTAACGTGCAACTTCTAAATGCTTTTCGTAACGGTAGCTTGTGACTTATTGTCAAGCGCCGATGTTGCCTCGTCGAAAATTAAAATTGCAGGTTTCGCCGCCAATGCTCGCGCTATTAAAATTCTTTGACGTTGTCCGCCTGAAATGTTGCTTGAACCTTCGCCGATAACAGTTTGCATACCCATAGGCATTTTGCGAATATCATCAGCAATTCCCGCCGCTTCTGCTGCCGCCCATGCGTCATCTTGCGTCAAGTTCGCCGTACCGATAATGTTTGTGAAAATGTCGCCTTGCATAAGTTGACCGTTTTGCAGTACAACGCCCATTTGTGAACGTACTGAAGGCAAGCTTAAAGTTGAAAGGTCTTGACCGTCAAAATAAATTGCGCCTTTCTTCGGCTTTTCAAATCCAAGTAAAAGTCTGACAAGCGTTGACTTTCCACAGCCGCTTTTACCGACGATAGCTAAATTTTCTCCCGCCGAAACTTCAAAGCTGACATCTTTTAAAACGTCTGGCAATTTTTCACCGTATGAAAAAGTTAAATCGCTAACTTTCATTCTGCCCGTCAAAACTTCCGCGTCGATCTTGTCATCAGTAATTTCTGGCTCTTCGTCAAGGATTGGACGCAAATTTTCAATGTGCGGTTGAACGCTGAAAAATTGTCCGACAAGTGGAATTAGCGAATTTAAAGTTGCGTTGAAAGATGAATAAGCCGCGCTGAATGCCAAAAATTGCGCGTAGCCCATACCAGCTTGAATAACTTTGCCGCCTGACATTGTAGGTTGCGTTTCGTAAATCGCGACGTAGTATAAAAGCATTGTCAAGATAAATGGTTGAATGCTTGAAATAATTTGATTGTAATTGCCCTGCCAACGTAATTTTAAATTCCATTTCCACGTTTCGCCGAAAACTTTGCTCCACAAATTGTACGCTTGCTCCTCTGCACCGTGTACGCGGAATTTGGCAAGTCCTGCGAAAATTTGTTGTATCAAGCCCGATTCTTGGTTGCCCGCGTTAATCAAGCCGCGTTGAAAGCCTAAGACTCTGCGATAAATAAACGCCGTCACTATACACCATATCAGCCAAATAAAAATTGCCGCCGCAGTCAATTTCAGACTGTAGTAGCACATCAAAAATAAACTCCAAAACGAAAAAATCGTATCGAAGACTGCCGATATAAAATGACCGTCGATAAAACTTTTTACCGACTCCATGCCCGTCATTCGGTGTGCAAGTTCGCCCGATTGAAAATTTCTGAAAAATTTTTCTGGCAACGATAAAAGCCGACTCCACAACGCCGCCTCAACCGCCATATCCAAATGCGTCGAAATTCGTATTAGCGCAACTGAACGGATTATCGACATTGCCGCCATTGTAAAGCTTGTAACCATCATAACTTGCGTGACGGTGACTAGCCCTTTGCGGTCGAGTATCGGCAAAATGTCGCGGAAAATTGTTTCAGTGATTATCGGCGTGACAAGCGGTACAATTCCTGCGAAAAGGCTAACGATTATAATTGTGCGGTAATCGTCTTTCCAACTTTGCCGAAACATAAATGTGACTAAGTCCATTACTTTTAATTTCCGCGCAGGAAATCCCGCGTAACAGACAAAGGCGGCTTTATCAATTTTTTGTGCAATTTCTTCGTCAATTTGCAAGCCGTCAGGAAAATCTTTAGTGACGATTTTATATTTATCGGGGGCAGTTGGAATTATCGCGGCAAGAATTTTATTTTCGCCGTAGTAGCCAATTAAAACGCCGCTGTCTTTTTTGTACCAGCCCTTAGTAAGCGTGACGAAACGCATTTGCATATTTTGTTTTTGAATCATACGCCGAATTACGCCGACTTGATCCAATTTTTTCACGACATCAGGATTTAGCGTCAAATCGGCTAGCGGCATTTTCATTGCGGCGGCAACTATTTTAACGATGAAGGCGGCGTCTTCGCTTTTCTGCGCAGACTTATTTTTATTGTCGTCTTCATAAAAAATTTTGTCTTCGCCTAAAAGTGTGCTGATTGAATCTTCGACTAAACGGCGTTTTTGTCGCTTGCGAATGTCAATTCTTTCGCCAAGTTGCTTTTCATCTGCGCGGAAACGTACACCAACCAGCATTGAAAAAGTTTGTTCGTTATGTAAGAAGGTGTTAAAAATTTTTTCTTTATCGTCGCCGCAATCGTCAAAAATATTTTTATCAAGCCAAGTTTTTAAATCTTCGTCGCCTTTATCGGCAAGCAGTCTCAACCATTGCAATGAAATTAAATTTTCAAACCAATTTGTCATTGCACGACGCATTTCATAAGAATCAATCTGCGCGGGCGAAATTTTTTCAATGACAGAATCTTCGGCGGCATAAATCATCGTTTCGACAACATGAAAATCATCAACCGCAGGAAAAATAAATTCGCCTGCTCCCCTGTTCATTACAAACATTTGACGAAAATTTTCAGCGTCTTTGTTTATGAAATAAACTTCAATTTTGCCTTTGATGACTTTTAAAAAATTTTTTTCGTCGTCAAAAATAAAGCGCTCGCCTGAAAGTAATTCCAAAATTTATGCCCCCATGAAAATTTTTATTCCAAAGGCGGATTTAATACCACGTCATTAAATTCACAGTTGATATTGAAATCATTGTCAAATTTTTTATAGTTAGGGTCTTCAATCGTGAAAGATTCGTAGACTTCCTTGTCTTTCGGCAGTTGGATTGACAATTTATCAAACGTAGAAATGCCGTCGCTTATGACATTTCCTTTTGAATCAGTAGCCTTGAAAGAAATTGTTATCGCGTTCAAAGTAGTATCTTTATCGCCGTTATTCGTAATGCTCAAATAAATTTCTGTTTTGCCGTCAAGTAAATTAACGTCGTTGAGTTTGTAATTTAAAAGTCCATTTGCCGACCGCGTTTCAGAATAGCTTGTAGAATAATTTACGCCAGAATCTGTACTGACTTCAACTGATGAGCTATGCTCAAAACTATAGCTGCCTTCCTCACAGCCACTTATTAAAAAAGTTCCCGTCATAAGGCAACCGATAAGAAAAAGTTTTGCAATACGTTTCATAAAAAAATTTCCTCCTTAATCGCTAGGGTGTGTTGATTAACTGGAATTTTTATTTTTAATTTTTTTAAACTACTTTCTTTTGGCGCAAATTTAGTAAGTAGTAAGTAGTGAGTAGTGAGTAGTTTAAACATTGCGCCGCGTCCTTGTGTTCCCCAGCGTCAAACTCCACAGGGCGCCATAAATGCCGCGTAATTACCACAATTTTTTTTTACTTTGAAGGTATTACTCAATTATTCAACACTCCCTAATTTCGTTATTGTTATCGTCGTCGCGTTCCTCAATTAAGCGCCTGTACGGTCCGTCGTGCTGAACCATATCACGATGTTTGCCGCGTTCAACAACCTTTCCGCGTTCAAGCACAATTATTTCGTCGCAGTCACGAATTGTTGAAAGTCTATGTGCCACGATTAAGCAACTGCAACCACGATGACGAATATTTTCAAGCACAATTTGTTCAGTAACTGGATCAAGGGCGCTTGTCGCTTCGTCTAAAACTAAAATTGACGGGTTAATTGAAAGTGCACGGGCAATTTCAAGGCGTTGACGCTGTCCGCCGCTGAAATTTAATCCGCCCTCCTTAACTTCAGCTGAATAGCCGCCTTCCAACTTCAAAATATCTTCGTGAATGCAAGCATCTTGTGCCGCCTTCATAACGTCCGCTTGCTTTACCGAATCATCAAACAAAGTTATATTTTGTCGAACAGTGCCAGAAATTTGAAAAATATCTTGGTCGACGCTGGAAAGGGAATTGACGATAACTGCGCGGGGAATTTCTTTCCTGTCCATACCGTCAAAAAGTACTTGTCCTTCCCATTCTTCGTAAAGCCCAGTCACGACTTTAGCCAACGTAGATTTTCCACTGCCAGATGAACCTACAATCGCTACCCAACGTCCTGGCGCTAAGTGCAAGTTAAAATTTTCAAGCAAAGGTTTATCCAACGGGCTGTAGCCGAAAGTTATATTTCGCAATTCCAATTCGCCCGACAATCTTTTTTTCGGAAAGGAAAGTTTTTCATCGTCAGGGTAATTCAATTTATCGGCGTCGTATTTTCGCACGTCGTCCAAACGGTGCATTTGCATTTCCGTTGTTTGCAACGCTTGATTTAAGCCGAGCAAACTATTTACAGGTCCTTGAAAATTTCCCATTAAACTTTGAAAGGCAACGAACATACCAGCTGTCATTGCGCCATCCATAATTGAAAAGCCGCCGAATGTCATTATTAACGCGCTGTTCAAGCCCGCTAAAAGCGTTGGTAAAAGTGAAAATGAAAGTTGCCAAAGTTGCGTTTCCTGCGTCGCCGTCAAAACTTTTGCGCGGTAACCTGCCCACTTCGTGAAAAAATCTGCCTCCGTACCATTCGCCTTTATGCTGTCAATCATTAAAAGTCCGTTCATCGCCACGCCGTATTCTTTGCCAGCGTCCTGCTGTATCCTCATTATTAAATCCGTCAACTTTTGGCGCATTGCAAAAAAAATTGCTATATCCAATGCCGTGAAAAATACGCCGATTAACGTTAATTCCACGTTGTATTGGAAAAGCAAAAATAAAAAAAATAGCGCTACGAAAAAATCTAAAACTGCCGTTGCCGCGTTGCCAGATAAAACGCCTGCCACTGATTCGTTGAAATTCACACGGCTAGCAACTTCCGCCGCGTAGCGCTGATGAAAAAATTGCATTGGCAAGCGTAACAAATGCCAAAAAAAACTTGACGAATCTGACAACGTTAATTTCTGTTGCCAGCGTGTCAAAATTATTGCACGCAACCACGTCATCACGCCGCAAATTAAAAATGATATTGTCATTGCCGCGCAGAAATTTATCATCCAATCGCGATGCTTGCCAGTTAAAATTTCGTCCAGAAAAACTTGACTGAATATCGGAGACGCTAAGCCTGGAATTATCATGCACAGCGAAAGGATTATCAAGAAAAACATTGCAGGTTTATCTTGCAACAGTTTTTGATAAATCGCCTTGACGACACTATATTTTTGTCCAGCAGGTTGAAAATTTTCACTTGGCGCAATGGTTATTGAAATGCCCGTGTACGACGTTAAAAATTCGTCCCATTGAACAGTACGCCTTCCCATTGCGGGATCGTTGAGGTAAACTGTATCGCCGATAATTCCTTCTAAAACTAAAAAATGATTGAATTCCCAATGAATTATCATCGGAAATTCTCCTTCTTCGCGAATATCATCAGCTTCCCAACGGTAGCCGTGAACTTCGCAATTACGACGTTTCGCCGCCTTCATAATGTTGCTAGCCTTTGAGCCGTCACGATTGACGCCGCATTCTTGACGAAGTTTTTCAAGCGGTATCCACAACTTATAATGCGCTAAAATCATGGCAAGCGACGCCGCGCCGCATTCTGTAGCCTCCATTTGCAAAACTGTCGGCACTTTGACGCGGCTTTTCTTTTGAAAAACGCCTTTTAACTTTTCTAAAATTCCCTTACACAATTTTTAATTCCAATTCTAACTCTAAATTTTAAATTTCATTACGCATTACGCATTCCTAATTATCTATTTCTTAACCACTGACTTAAATTATAAAAAACTTTTTCAATCGGCGGTCGTCTGTCAATAATAATTGAACCCGTACAAAAACTTCCCGCGCTAATTTCTTTATGTTCACCGACAAAAGTTGTCCACAAATAACCCGATTCAGAATTTTTATCTTTCACCAAATCAAAAACAATTTCCATAATTCCGCCGTTGCCAGACGCCATTATCATCTGCGCGAGTTGTGGATTTCCCAACGTATATTCAACGTCCTGCAGAGTAACTGGATATTCTGAAACGCTCCTAACAATGCCGATTAAACTTCCTGAAAGTGCTACGTCGACGCCGTTGGGGGCAAGCTGAATTGATTGACCTGGTTTAATGCGCTTGCCCTTTTCAACTGGAATGTAAAGGACGCCAGTTAAATCATTTCGCTTTTCAGTAAGTCTAACTGTACAAACTGGAGCGCCGCTATTAATTATATTTCCGTTCCTTATGAAAACTCTGTCGACGACGCCAGCATAATCGCTTTTAATTTCTTCGATAATCGTTTCTTGATATTCTTTACTGTCGGCTTGATAAACGCGTTCAGTCATTTCACGTTTATTTTCAGCAAGTTCAGGAGCATGACGCGCAATTTGTGTATCAGCCGCCTGTTCAAGGTGTTCAACGCGGGCAATAACTTCGCCTTCGTGAATATGTGAGCCAGAATGAATGTAAACTTCAGTGACTTTGCCGCCGCGTATGTGTGAAATGTTGACGACGCCCGCCGAATCCATTATCATTCCCATTCCGTCAGCTTTTTCAGTGAATGAACCGAAGATTGACCATAAAACTACTGAAAATAAAAGAAGTACGACTGCCGATAAACCCATCCAAGTCAGCGGCGTCGTTATCGGCAATAACGTATCAAGTTTTTCTGGCGAACGTAATTTATCTAATGCCTCACGACTGAAAATTTTACTGCCGTCTTCCGCCATTGCCGTTAATCCTCCTCCAAATTAACTTCAACTGCTATACCTTCCTGCAAGCCGCCAGTTTCCGAAGTCACGACAATTTCACCAGCTGAAAGCCCAGATAAAATTTCAACGTATTTTCCGTCGTCAAGTCCTGCCGTAACATATTTTTTCTTCAAGACGCCGTTTTCTACAACGAATAAAGAATGAAATTTATCGTCAAGCATCGCATCAGTTGGCACGGACAAACATTTTTTCGGCATTTTATTTGTTATTGTAACGTCATTATAAAAGCCAGGTTCAAGCAAGCCAGAGCGATTGTCAATTTCAAAAATAATTTGCCGTATGGACGCGGATTCAGTCATAGGCGGGGAAATTTCAATGATTCGTGCATTAAAAATTTCATTATCGCCGTGATTGCTACTTTCATATTTTGCGCCGTAAGTTTTGGAAAAATTTTCACCCGACGGAAATTTTATCTCCAACACTTGATTTAAAATGACGTTGTAGGATATACTATCAGAAAGTGCAATCTTGAAGTAAAGTTTATCGAAGTTGCCGACAAGTGCGACGGGCATTCCCATTGTCACGTAAGAGCCAATCGGTTTATAAATTTTCAAGATTTGACCGCTGATTGATGACGTTACAATTTGGCGCGATTGTTGAATTAAAAGTTGTTCCTTTTGCGAACGGAAATTTTCCAGCCGAGCTTCAGCCGCTTTTAACTGCGCGGTTGCCTCATCAAATTTTTCAAGGGAAATTGCACTTTCGGCTACAAGTTGTTCATACCTTGCGTAAGTATTTTTTGCACGTGTCAACATCGCTTCGGCTTCAGCAATATCGCTGTCAGCTTGTTTAATTTTCAGCGGAATTGTTTCATTGACAAGTTCAACAATCGGCGTACCAGGTTCAACGCGATCTGAAATGCCAACAAATTCATTTTCAACCCGTCCTTCAATCAGCGAAACAATATCTGTCAGTTCATTTGAATAAAGATTTATCAGCGACATATTTACTACGGGCTGAATGTTGCGGACTTTTACTTCCGAACATTGCAAAGACAATTTCATATTGTCCATACGTTCGGCGATTATATCTTCGCTGTGCCGATTTAAATAAATTGCGTAGCTTAAAAGACATAAAATCAAGATGACAATAATTGCCATGCCGAAGTAAAAAGTTTTTTTCATTCACATTACTCCGCTAAAATTTCTTTTTGTAATACTTTAAAAGTAAAATCGTATATTATTATAAACCAAAATAGGGGGGGGGTAGTCAAGTGGATATTGAAAAAGAATTTTGCGAAACAGATTTTTCGCCGTTGAGTTCAATAAAACAAACTTTGTTTGAAAGATTGTTGAAAGAGCGTTCAAAAAAAATTGAACTGTACGAAGACGATTTAGATTTTCTTGCGGCGGCAGGCAATAAATCAATGCGTAATGAGGAATGCGCAATGCGTAATGATACGCTGAAAGCTGAAAGCTAACTTAATTAGTAATGCGTAATTCGTAATGAAAAGCTACAAACTAATAAATTTATGCGTCAGACAATGCGTAAGTCGCTTTACTCTGCGAATGATACGCGAAAAATAAATTATGATATACTTCATTTTTTTGAAAGGATGAAAATTTATGTCAACACCGCACAATTCAGCAGAGATTGGCGACATTGCCGAAAGAGTTTTATTGCCAGGCGATCCACTTCGTGCAAAATTAATCGCTGAAAATTTTTTGACGGACGTTAAGCAGTATAACGCCGTCAGAAATATTTTTGGATTCACGGGCAAGTATAAGGGCGTACCCGTTTCAATTCAGGCAACTGGTATGGGCATTCCGTCTTTCAGCATCTACGTTCACGAATTGATTCACGTTTACGGCGCAAAAAAATTAATTCGTACTGGAACTTGCGGCGGTATGCACGACAGCTTAAAACTTCGCGACGTTTTGATAGCGCAAGGGTCGTCGACTGATTCTTCAATCGTTCATCAAACTTTTGGCGGCGCGATAAACTTTTCACTTTTAGCTGACTTCGATTTACTTTCTAAAGCCGTTGACAACGCGAAGAAATTAAATATTCCCGTCAAAGTTGGCAACGTCATTTGCACGGACATTTTCTATAACGACTACAGCGACGCGAATGGTACTTTCACTTCCAACGGCTTGACGCTTGATGAAAAGATGATTCGTCACGGAATTTTAGCGGTTGAAATGGAGTCTGCCGCGTTATATTTACTTGCCGACGCCGCGCAGGTTCAAGCGCTTGCAATTTTTACCGTTAGTGACCACATTATCCGCAAAGAACATGCAACGCCTGAAGAGCGCGAAAAAGATTTTGGCGATATGATTAAAATTGCATTGGATACGGTTATTGCGTAATTTAAAATTATGAGCAGTGAAGAAAATCTAATTTGGCGGTTTGAAAATTATCTTGCCGAAAATTTTATTGAGCCCGAACCTTTACCCGAAGGCGTAAAATTTTCTATTGGTCGTCACGTGAACGTACAATTTTGGCGATTTGAAAACATTTCTATTAAAGATGATATTTAAATATATTCTCCACATTTTGAATGTGGATTTTTTTTATTTCAGCTGGTAAAATTGCGCCAAACTTTTAATTGGAGTTGAGCGCATGAAAAAAATAAAAAAGACCAACGCCGCAAGAATTTTAGATAAGCTCGGCATTGACTACGAAATTAAAACTTATGAAGTTGATGAAGACGATTTATCCGCCGTACACGTCGCGCAAGTCGTCGGTATGGACATTTCAAAGGTGTTTAAAACTTTGGTGACGCGCGGCGATAAAACAGGCGTTATTATGGCAGTTATCGGCGGCGCTGATGAATTGAACTTGAAGGCGTTGGCTAAGGCAAGCGGCAATAAACACGTCGAAATGATTGCATTGAAGGAACTTTTTCCGCTGACTGGCTACGTTCGCGGCGGCTGTTCACCACTTGGCGCGAAAAAAAATTATCCCGTGTTTATCGACTCACGGGCGCTTGAGCAGGAAAAAATTTCCATAAGCGCTGGTCAACGCGGGATGCAAATTATTATTTCGCCGAAAGATTTAGTGACGGCTGCTAATGCTACCGTCTCAAATTTAATTGACTAATTCACAAACTACAAGCTATTTACTACTAACTACTAACTATTCGTTAGACGATTCAAGCAAGCCGTACGCTCCGTCATTGCGCTTGTAAACGACGCAAATATCATTCGTGCTGGCGTCGCGGAAGACGAAAAAGTTATGATTCAACAGATTCATCTGCAAGATAGCTTCCTGTACGTCCATAGGCTTTACGAAGAAACGTTTTGTCTTAACAATAGGAAATTCGCCGTTTTCTTCTTCAAGTTCAGCCGCCGCTTGAGATTGAGCCTTTTGCTCTTCAATCAGTTCACCTTTGAAACCGCCGCCACGAAACCGTCTTTCAAGACGTGTTTTCTGTTTGCGAATTTGGCGCTCCAGCTTTTCAATAACAAGATCGATTGACGTATACATATCGCCAGTTGCTTCTTCACCGCGCAGAATAAGTCCGCCAGGAACTTCTGCCGTAACTTCGACGATGTGACGATCTTTTTCCACTGCCAACCTTACGCCAATTTCATCGATGTTGCCAAAGTACCGCGTAATTTTTCCAACGCGCTTTTCAACGTATTCGCGGAGTGCGGGCGTGACTTCTGTATTTTTTCCTCTGATGTTGAACGTTGCCAAAGTACTCAACCCCTTCCAGTAGTTCAATTTATTTTCAGTTATATTCGTCAAGCAAGGAAATAATCCTTTATCGTATAAAAAAAATTAGCCGCCAGACTTTGACTGCCTTTTTCATTCAAAATATTCATCACTGAAAAATTTTTAGCATTGACAAAGTTTAACCTGTTGTGAGGGTATAAAAAAGATAGAACTTTAAACAAAAGGGCGCTCAAGGATTTTATTTTACGCCAAAAGAAAAAGTAAATTTAAAAATTTATAAAAAAATTATCAGCTTAAATTTCATCAAAGTTTCTAGAATTTAAGCTTTAAAAATTTAATCTTGCTAATAAAATCGAATTTGCTATAATTCTTGGCGATTCGATTTTTTTTATTGCAAACATTTAGGGACTAGGTATTTTAATGCAGATTAACGACAACAAAATTTTTAGTAATGATTCGAGGTTGAATTCGTACTTGTCACCGATAACTGTATGGGCATTGTCTTTTGGATGCGCTGTAGGTTGGGGCGCGTTCATTATGCCAGGAACAACTTTTCTGCCAATCGCTGGACCAATCGGCACCGCGTTAGGAATGGTAGTTGGCGGGCTAGTAATGCTTATTATCGGCTACAACTACCATTACATGATGAACCGCTACCCTGACGCTGGCGGTACTTATACTTTCGCGAAAAACACTTTGGGCTACGATCACGGCTTTTTAAGTGCGTGGTTTTTAATTTTAGTTTACATCGCTATAACGTGGGCAAATGCTACGGCAATTCCGCTAGTTTTCCGCAACTTAATGGGCGACGTTTTAAAGTTCGGCTACCTTTACCAACTGGCAGGCTACGACGTTTATTTAGGTGAAGCGCTTGTATCTTTAGGAACTTTATGGCTTGGCGGGATAATGTGTGTACGCGGCGGAAAAATTGTTTCAGCCATTCAAACTGTAGCGGCATTCATACTTTTAGGCGGCGTAACGATAGGATTCTGCGCGGCAGTTCAAGCACACGGCGGAAATATTTTTGACATACAGCCAGCGTTTTCGCCAGTTGATACACCATTGGGCGCAATTTTCGGAATAGCCGTTTTATCTCCATGGGCATTCGTCGGCTTTGAATCAATTTCACATTCAGCGGAGGAATTTAAATTTTCCATAAAAAAATCTTTCGCGATACTTTCAGTAGCAGTTTTAACAAGTACGCTAGCTTACATTTTCTTAGCGTTAATGGCGGTGTCGGTACTGCCTGACGGTTATTCAAATTGGGTGGAATACATAGCCGATTTAAAAAATTTGAAAGGCTACGCGGGCTTACCAACTTTTTTTGCCGTTGATTCGTTATTGGGTTCAACTGGCATGATAATTTTATTCGTGACGTTGTTAGCGGCAGTTTTGACGGGCTTGGTAGGAAATTCAATCGCGGCAAGCCGTTTGATTTTCGCAATGGCACGCGACGATATTATTTCACAAAAGCTGGCGTTACTCGGCAAATACGGTACGCCGCAAAATGTTTTCTTAGTCATATTAATTTTATCGTTGCCAATTCCATTTTTGGGACGAACTGCAATAAGCTGGATTGTAGACGTAACGTCGATAGGCGCAACGATAGCTTATGCGTATGCGTCGGGCGTAGCGTTTTCATTGGCGCGTAAAGACGGAAATAAAATCGTACAAGCGACAGGCTTAATTGGCGCGTTTATCTCCGTGATATTTTTCCTGTACTTTATGATTCCAAATTTTTGGGCAGTCAACGCGATGTCGTCCGAATCCTACATAATTTTAATGGGCTGGAGCATTTTGGGCTTTATCGTATTCCGCTACGTTTTCCAAATGGACAGGCGCAACCATTTAGGAAAATCTACAATCGCATGGATGGCGTTACTGTTTTTAATTTTCTTCACGTCGACAATGTGGTTACGTCAAGCGACGCACGATACAACTAAAAATGTTTTGGACAATCTCAACGCTTACTATATCGAAGAACTTCATGAACATGGCGCAGTACTTGACAGCAGGGAAAAAGCAGACGCGGAATATTATTTAGAAAATCAAATGCAACACGTCAGCTTTTCATTGACAAGCTACAACGCAATTCAAATGTGCCTTTTAATTGCCACGCTTTTTATTATGTTCAGCATTTACAATATGATGACGAAACGCGAAAAAAATTTGGAAATTAAGCGCGTCGAGGCTGAACAAAGTAGCAAGGCGAAAAGTACTTTTCTTTTCAATATGAGCCATGATATTCGGACGCCGATGAACGCCATTATAGGCTACGTGACGTTGGCTAAGAAAGAAAAAGATATTTCGCCGACCGTTGCAAGTTATTTGACGAAGATTGAGGCGTCAAGCGATCACCTTTTGGCGCTGATTAATGACATTTTGGAAATGAGCCGCATTGAAAACGGCAAAATGGAACTTGAAATTGGCAAGTTCAATCTTGTTAAGATGATGAATGAAGTTTACGACCTTTTCGCGACGCAAATGGAGACGAAAAATATTTCTTACGTCGTCGACGCTGAAAATATTGAGAATAAAACTGTTATGTGCGATAAAAATAGATTGAACCGCGTACTTTTAAATTTAATCAGCAACGCTTTTAAGTTCACGCCGAGCGGTGGCAGTGTCACTGTTATGCTTAAACAAATTGCTGAACGTGACGGCGTTGGCTCATATGAATTGCGCGTAAAAGATACTGGAATGGGTATGACGCCTGAATTTGCTGAAAAAGTTTTTGAGGCGTACACGCGCGACCGTACCGTCCATAACATTCAAGGCACGGGCTTAGGTATGGCGATTACAAAAAATATTGTGGACTTAATGCACGGCACGATTGACGTTGAAACGGAATTCGGCAAAGGTACGGAATTTACTGTACGCGTCGATTTTCCAACGGCGGAAGATGAACCAGAAGTTGAGGAAAATATTTCTGACGGCGCGGCGAATGAAATTGACTTTTCGCAGATTAAAATTTTGTTGGTTGAAGACATTGAAGTCAACCGCGAAATTGCGACGTTGATTTTGGAAGAATTTGGATTTCAGATTGACACGGCGGAAAATGGCAAGCAGGCTGTCGATAAAATTGCGGCGTCGAAGGCTGGCGATTACGATTTAATTTTAATGGATATACAAATGCCAGTTATGAATGGTTATGAAGCGTCAAAGGCAATTCGTGCCCTGCCCGATAAAAATTTGGCGTCGATACCGATTATTGCAATGACAGCTAACGCCTTCGCGGAGGACGTACAAAATGCTAAAGATGCGGGAATGAATAGCCACGTTGCAAAGCCGCTTGACGTAACGCAGATGATGACGACGATAACTGAAGTTTTGGAAAATCGTGAACGTTAAAATAAAAAAAGAATCTTGGTAAAAATTTCACCAAGATTTTTTTTGTTCAAAAATATTTTTTAGCCGCTAAAAATTGTTAACTGCCGAGTTCAATTTGTTCAAGTGACTTTTGCTTACTTTCAATGCCAAGCCCCAATACAATCGCTGAAATTATGACGAACACTGACCCGAACATTGCAAAAATCAAATCCATATGTGCGCCATGTGCTAAAAGTACGCCGACTAACATGGGCGCTAACATTCCGCCGATACGTCCGAATCCTGCCGCCCAGCCTGAACCTAAAGCGCGAATCGACGTTGGGTAAAGTTCTGGCGTGTACGTGTAAATTACGCCCCATGCTCCTAAGTTAAAGAAACTCATTGCCGCGCCCCACATTAAAAGTTCATTCGCCGTTGCTGAATTGCCGAAAAAGTAACTGCAGACGCCTGACATTAACAGGAAACTTGAAAGCGTGTATCGACGCCCAATTTTATCGACAAGCCACGCCGCCGCAAAATATCCTGGCAACTGCGCGGCAGTCATTATTAAAACGTACTCAAAAGTTTTTACGACTTCAAAACCTTGTGAAAAGACGATTGATGGTAACCACATAAAAATTCCGTAGTAGCTGTAAACTATGCCGAACCACGCCAGCCATAACATTATTGTCCTTGTACGAAATTGCGGCGTCCATAAGCTTGAAAATTTTGGCTTAGCAGTTTTTTCTGATCCAATTTCAGCCGCGCTTAAATCTTTTGCGAACGGTTCAGACTTAACGCCTATCATGACTTCCAAGTCTAAAATTATTTGTTTGGCTTCATCAATTTTTTTCTGCGAAATTAAATAGCGTACAGATTCAGGCATATGAAGACGAATTGCGAAGACGTACAGCGCGGGCAATGCGCCAATTAAAAATGCTACTTGCCAGCCAAATTTTGGAATTATCACGTAGGAGATTAGCGCCGCTACTAACCAGCCGACGCCCCAGAAACTTTCTAGCAGTACGATAAATCTGCCGCGCAGGTGTGATGGCGCGTATTCACTCATCAAAGTTGCAGCTACTGGAAGTTCGCCGCCAAGTCCAAATCCTACTAAAAATCGGAAAAATAAAAGTGATTCGTAACTCCACGCTACGGCGCAAAGTCCAGTTGATACGCTGTACAAAATGACCGTCGCCGCGAAAACTTTTTTCCGTCCCAATTTGTCAGCGATTGTTCCTGCAAGTATCGCGCCAAGTGCCATTCCGATTAAGCCAACGCTACCTATCCAGCCGACTTGTTCGGAACTTAAGCCCCACTCTTTCGCCAGCACGGGCAGTACGAATGAAATTATTCCCGTGTCCATTGAATCGAACATCCAGCCTAATCCCGTGATTACCAGCAATTTGTAATGAAATGAGCCGACGGGCAATTTTTCCAGCCGTTCAAGTAACATTTAACCGCGCTCCTTTAATAACAAAATCATTTAAACACGCTTTAAATTATACTCCTGCCGTCAAGTATTTCTGCGCGGCAAATTTTTCTTTCCAAAAACAAATTTTTCTTGTATAGTTACAACGACTAAATTTTTAGGACGGTTGAACTTATGAAAAAAATTAAACTCGGCGAAATTACATTAAATATAGTTGATGGTGTTCATGGAGATTGTCAATCTGATAATGATTCAGGATTTTATTTTATCAGCGTAAAAGATTTAGATAATGTTGCTATAAATTATTTTTCAGCAAGACAAATTACAAAAGATGATTTTCAAAAAGCTAATTTACGAACAAAACTTGAAGTGAATGATGTACTGTTTGCTAATACAGGGGATACAATAGGTAAAATGTTACGAATTACAAATGAAACTGCCAAAATAGGATACACTACATTTCAAAAAAGCATTGCAATTTTAAAACCAGATGTAAACAAAATAGATCCAATCTATTTTTATTATTTAGTTCGTTTTAATATTCCTGGATTACGTCATATAGCTACAGGTTCTGGACAAAAAAATTTATTATTAGTGGATATGAGAAATTATGAAATTATTATTCGTCATAATAAAGAAGTTCAAAAACAAATCGGAAATTTTTTGTATTCGCTGGACAAAAAAATTTTGCTCAATAAAAAAATAAATGCCACGCTTGAGGCAATGGCAAAAACTATTTATATGCACAAATTTTTTAGGAAGGCGGCTAATGGAAAAATCAGCGATATTATCATTGAGAATTTGAAGTCGACAATTCCAGTTGGCGCGGCAAAAAATTCTTGCGGCGAATTTCCATTTTTCA
>JAFSUE010000079.1 GCA_017445435.1 Selenomonadaceae bacterium
GCGTAGGCGTCCTGTTTGTCATAACCTTTATGATAAGCGACGGCAAGGTTGCCAAGTACGAAGTAGGCGCGTTCACCAGCAGACATACTATTAGTGGCGGCTGGCAGTACAAATTCTTTTTTGTTAATCATAACTTTGCAAGTTTTTTTGTCAACTTCAGCGTGTTTGTTGCTGTACTCATAAAGTTTTTTGGCGTAATTATCGCGGCGCTTTTCACTGTCGGGGTGGTCAGACGGATTGAAAATGCTAGCAAGTCCAGAGCGTTTACCGCCAATGCCAGCCTCAACAAATTTTTGCATAACGGCGGCAGTTGCACCAGGATTATAATTTGTGTGCAAAATGTATTCCCAAGCTAAATTATCAGCTTCATTTTCTTTACTGCGTCCGTAGTCAGCGATTGTGCCAGTTAAAGCAAGTGTACCGATAATATTTGCAAGCGTCGTACCACCAGCGGCGGCAACGCCAATTTGCGCTATCATTTGTTGATCAATATTATTTTTAATCGATTTAGCGGCGTGATCTTTTTGCCCGTGTCCCATTTCGTGACCAACAATCGCGGCAATTTCATCGTCAGTTGCAAAGAAGGTAAAACTTCCACGATTAACCATCATAATGTGACCCATACCACAAGCGGCGTTGACATCTTTGTTAGGATTGAGGAAGTAAAGGTACGGTTTATCGTTAATAGTTTTATCAACTTTAGCAACAGCCGCCGACAAATTCGCCATAATCCTATCAAGTTTAGCGTTCAATTCAGGGTCTTCATCGACGCCGTAATCTTCGCGGAATTTTTGATACAGCGCTTGCCGTCCTTCTTCGGAATTGTTAATGTAGTCAATTTGTTGTTGAACTTGTTTTTTAGTTTCATTTGCAACAATCACCGCTCCACCAATATTAATTGCGTCACCTAAGCTAAACGCCTCAACAGTCGGCGTCGAAACGGTTAGCGATAAGCCAAACGCGGCGGCAGTTACACCTGCGGCTATTTTTTTTGTGAACTTTTTCACGTTAAACCCTCCTATTCACTATCCACTATTAATTAAGGTCTATTGATTAAGTAAATTTTTTTTTAAATTTTTTTGATAAACTTCTTTTCTTTTGGCGCAAAAAATTTTCATTACGCATTAAGCATTACGAATTCCTCATTAAACACGCGTCCAATTTCGCAGGGCGCTGAAATGCCGCGTAATTACAATTATTTTTTCACCACTACTTACTACTGACTACTTACTACTTACTAAAAACTTTTCAATGCGTTTTAGCGCGGCAGAAATTTTTTCAATGCTTGTAGCATATGAACAGCGTACATGACCTTTGCCAGATTCGCCGAATGCCGTACCAGGTACAAGCGCCACACGTTCAGCGCGAATAAGTTTTTCTGCAAAATCTTCCGCCGTCATACCGCTTGACGTAATGTCGGGGAAAATGTAAAAAGCGCCCTTCGGTTCAAAACATTTCAAGCCCAACTTATTCAGTCCGTCGTAAATTAAATTGCGGCGTCTGTCGTATTCGGCAACCATTTTTTTCATATACTTTTCGCCGTGCTTTAACGCCTCAATCGCGGCAACCTGCGCGGTAATCGGTGCGCAAAGCATCGTATACTGATGAATCTTTGTCATAGCGCCGATAAAATCTGCGTTGCTTAAGGCGTAACCAATTCGCCAGCCAGTCATTGCGTAAGCTTTACTGAAACCGTTCAATAAAATTGTCCTGTCGCGCATTTTCGGTAAAGCTGAAAAACATTCGTGGACGCCTTCATATGTCAAGTCGCCGTAAATTTCGTCGGAAATGACAATCAAGTCATGCTTTTCGGCAAATTCAGCAAGTTTGAGTAAGTCGCGGCGTTCCATAATCGCGCCAGTTGGATTGTTGGGATAGCCGATTAAAATTGCCTTAGTCTTAGGCGTCACGTGCGGTTCAAGTTCTTCAGGAGTAATGCGAAATTCATTTTCAATTTTAGCTGAAACGGGAACTGGTACGCCACCTGCTAAAATTGTGCAAGCTTGATAGGAAACGTAGCAAGGCTCGGGAATTAAAACTTCGTCGCCAACATTCAAGACGGCGCGTAAGGCAATATCAAGCGCTTCACTTACGCCGACGGTTACTAAAATTTCCGTGTCAGGATTGTAATCAAGATTGAAATTCCGATTGTAATGGCGCGAAATTTCATTGCGAAGTTCAGGCATTCCGCGATTGGCAGTGTAGCTTGTGTAGCCGCGTTCAAGACCGTAGACGCAACTTTCACGGATCGACCAAGGCGTTATAAAGTCAGGTTCACCAACGCCAAGTGAAATTACGTCGTCCATCTGCGCGGCGATGTCAAAAAATTTTCTAATACCGCTAGGCGCGATTGATTGTACAGAAGTGCTAAGTTTTTCGCTCCAAGTCACGGTACAATCACCAGCCTTCTATCCTGCTCGGTATTTTCTAAGATTATGCCGTCTTTTTTATACTCTTTCAGCAGGAAGTGACTGCGCGTCTGTGTAACGCCTTCGATTGTTGAAAGGCGCGTCGCTACGAAGTTTGAAATTTCCTTCAGCGATTTACCTTGCACTACGACAAGTAAATCAAAATTTCCGCTCATAAGGTAGACGGTGCGAACTTCATCAAAGCGGCAAATTCTTTCTGCAAGCGCGTCGAAACCAACTTCACGTTGCGGCGTCAAATTTATTTCGATAACCGCAGTTACTAACTCTTCGCCGTAACGTTCCCAATTAATCAAGGTGGAGTACGACATAATAATTTTTTCTTTTTCAAGCAAGGCGATCTGCTCTTTAATTTCATCTTCAGACCGTTGCAACATTGAGGCAAGCTCGGCAGTTGAAATTCTCGCGTTGCCTTCTAAAATTTCTAAAAGTTCCCGCATTAAAACGCTCCCTTCCGCCTGCGGCGAATGAATAATTAAGAATGTAAAATTAAGAATTTTTCATTCCACATTACGAATTACGCATTACGAATTAGTCTTTGTCGCCAGCTGATTGTAAATGAAATCGGCAAGCCCAATCCCGCCGTCCATTGCCATTTTCTTTGTAAGTTCTTCGTGGTACATATCGCGATAAATATCCATAGCGTTATCGTCGCCGAAAAGTGTATCTTTCGGTACAGTTTTCCACATATCATTATAAAGCATTTTCAGCATAAGCGCTTCCATTTGAATTGACGCGTCGCGAATATCTTTGTTACGTTGGGCAATTTGTTCGTCAGTCATAACGCCAGATTTAGCCGATTTATTCAAACGTTCATGGGCGGCGTTCAATTCAGCTTGAAAATTTTCTTCCTTTTGAATGAGATGTGAACCCGTTGCGCCAGAATTTGTGGAGTTCATACTAGGCATTAACATTGTGCCATTAATTTGCATATTTTCACTTCCAAGTTTTAAATAATTTCTAATGTAGCGTGAATAGCGCCTGCCGCCTTCATTGCCTGTAAAATCGAAATGCAATCGCGCGGCGTAGCACCAACTGCGTTAAGCGCACCAACAATATCATTTATATTTGCCGTCGGTGACATTACGATTGAATTTGAAAGTTGTTCAGTCGCTTCTGTGTCAGTGTTGCTTGTAACAATCGTTGTACCGTATGAAAAAGGATTCGGCTGTGTAACGTCATTATCGCGCGTGACACGAATTGACAAGCCGCCTTGAGTTATCGCGCATTCATCAACCGTAACATTGCCGCCCATAACAATCGTTCCAGTACGTTCATTGACGACGATTTTAGCAATATTGTCGGGTAAAACTTCCAGCTCTTCAATCGACGCTATAAAATCTACAACGTTTACGCGAAAGTAGCCAGGTATCATAACGTCGACGCGCCCAGCATTAGCCGCTTGTGCCGCGCCAGGATAAAGTTCATTAATCGCGGCGGCAACTCTAGACGCCGTAGTAAAATCTGCGTTGGAAAGGCTTAATGAAAGTTGACCGCGCGTACCAATATCATCTTCGACGGTACGTTCAATGATAGCACCGTTAGGCGTCGTGCCAACAGTCGGAAAATTTTTCTGCGCAGTATTACCGCCACTACCTGCGATAAAGCCGCCAGTCGATACTGGACCTTGAGCCACAGCGTAAACTTCACCATCAGCGGCAACTAACGGCGTCTGAATTAACGTTCCGCCTTGAATACTTTTAGCGTCGCCCATTGCGCTAACCGTAATATCGATAACGTCGCCTTCACGTGCAAACGGCGGAAGTGTCGCCGTTACCATAACTGCCGCAACATTTTTTGCCTTCCAGTTGGAATTGTCAACGGTTATTCCAAAATTTCGGAGTACGGAAATTGTAGCGTTAATCGTCTGTGTAATTTTATCTGAATCGCCTGTACCTGGCAGACCCATAACTAAGCCGTAACCCATGAGCTGGTTACTTCTCACGCCTTGAATTTTTGTAATATCTTTTATACGCGTTGATGCTGATTCGGCAAACGCAGTTGAACCTATCAGCAGTAAAAATGAAAGGAGCGTCAACACGGAAAAAATTTTTTTCATACGCCTCACCCCATTAAGTTAAACTATGCTTGCCGTTTAGAATAAGAAGTTAAAAATTTGCGTCAAAATACCTTGCCGCTGTTTCGCATTGAGAGGACCTTTGCCGTCGAATTTAATTGTAGCGTCAGCCACTTTGTACGAAGGGACGGTGTTGTCCATAAGCACATCATCACGGCGAATTATTCCGCGCAGTGTAATTTTATGTTCGTCGCGATTTTGCCAAATGGACTGCGTACCTTCGATAATCATATTATCATTTGGCAGAACTTCAACGACCGTTACAGTAATTCTGCCGCTGTATCTGTTTGTGTCGTTAGCTGAACCTTCCGCCTCAAATGAATCATTAACGCCAGCAGATGACGCACGACCTAAAAATCCAAAAATGCCTACGCCAGCGTCCAAACCTATAGACGCAGTTTTTTCATTTGAACGCGATTTTGTTGCAGTCTGCGTTGTCGATTCGCTAATGACGATTGTTAAAATATCACCAACGTTACGCGCCTTTTTATCGGCAAATATACTGTGGCTTCTGTCGACCCATAAAGATTTTGCGTTGCCCGTGTAAGGAACTGCCAAAAACGCCAATGTCAACAGTACGGCGAAAATTTTTTTCCACATCATAAAATCACCTCTTTTTAGTTAGTAGTGAGTAGTTAGTAGTTAGTAGTGGTTAGGTGGTGTTGAATACTAAGTGCTGAATCTTTCAAGCTAAAAAATTATGGTAACCAGCGGCATTTCCCAGCGCCTACTGAAAAGTTGGACAAAAGTAGCAAATGTACGCGGTGAATAGCTGAAATTACTCACTACTCACTACTGACTACTTACTAACTTTACGCCAAAAGAAAAGTAGTTTAATAAAAAACTTAAAAATATTCAACTCAATCTAGCTAACTACCTCAACCGTTTGTGAATCAATTACCCGCGCAGATAAAATTTTGTTTGACGCTTCATTACGAACTTTGATAACCTGCCCAATCCTGCCGCGAGCCATTGCGATACCTTTAGCCGCAACTTGCAAACCATTTTGGCGGAAAATAATTTTTACGACGCGCCCACTTTCAACGGCTACAGGTTGCTGAAAATAATTTATAGCAACTGGTGAACCTGCGCGGATGAATCGATGCGGCACAAGTCCACGAATTTCCGCAGGGTCTTTCAAATATTCCGTCCGACCGTCAATAGCAATTTCATCAATGCGAAAATCTGAATCGTAGACAGGAACTTCAATGTGTAAATCGTGATTAGCAACAAGTACTAAGTCAAAAATTTTTATCGTCGCCATAAAATTTACGTCACGGTACGGCTTGCCATTTATAAAAATTCGCGCTTTAACTGGCGTTGCATTTGAATAGCTGATTGAACTTGACGGCAATAAAATTTGCACGTCGATAATTCCTTCAGGCAACTTTATATTTGCCGCGCCGCGTGACAAGCTGACTTCACGCCGCCGAAATTCGCCGCGTTCATCAAGTGCCGCGTTTATCTCCGCAAGCGCCAACGTTTCAAGCTGTACGCCAGATAAAACTTGTTTGGCTTGAACTGTCACGGAAAAACTTAGCAATAAAATCACTACGAATAAAAATTTTTTCATTCTTCATTCTTAATTATCTTTTCAAGCCGTTGGCAGTTTCAAGCATTGAATCAGACGTTGTAACTGCCTTTGAATTTGATTCGTAGGCACGCTGGGAAATAATCATATTGACCATTTCTTCAACAATCTGCACGCCTGACATTTCAAGCGTTCCTTGCGTCAAAATTCCAGCGCCGTCTTGTCCAGGTGTACTTTCAATCGGAGCACCTGACGCGGCAGTTTCAAGGAACAAATTTTTGCCGTAAGCATAAAGTCCAGCAGGATTGACGAACCTAACTAAATTTATTTGTCCGATTTCAGTTTGTTCACCGCCAGCAGGAGTATCTGAAACGCGCCCATCTTGACTTATGACAAGGCTGTCAATCGTCGCGTTTTCGTCCAACGTGAGATTCGGAATAAGTAAAAAGCCGTCGCTAGTGACAAGGCGGCGTTCTGAATCAAGCTTGAAAGAGCCGTCGCGCGTGTAAGCCGTCGTACCGTCGGGAAGTTGAATTTGGAAAAATCCTTCGCCTTGAATGCCAATATCACTAGGATTATCAGTCGTCTGCAACGGTCCTTGCGTGAAAATTCTGTTCGTCGCAGAAACGCGTACGCCAAGACCGATTTGCATTCCCTGCGGATATTGCGTACCGTCGCCACTAGCTCCGCCAGCGTCGCGCAACGTTTGATAAACTAAATCTTGAAATTCTGCGCGGACTTTTTTGTTGCCGTAAGTGTTGACGTTAGCAATGTTATGTGCAACAACGTCCATATTTTTCTGCTGGGCGATCATTCCTGACGCCGCAGACCATAAAGATCTCATCATAATTAAGACAGCCTCCTTGAAAGAGTTGAAAAAATTCTTTGTAAACTTTATCGTTCGGCGAATATTTTAAATTAACCGTTCGCCTTCGTCAATTAAAATTAAACGGCGTCTGAAAATTCTTTTCGTGACTTGTAATTTTTTCTTCGACAAAGTAAAATTACTTTCAAATTCATTCGTGAGGGAAAAAGCTTTGAGGATAAAATTATTTTGGCTAGCAGATTTTTTAATTTCAATAATCGTAACTTCCTACGTCTACTTTACAAATGAAGTTGACGTAGCGATTGACACGGGAATTTCACTGTTCATAGCATTTTCGCCAATCGGTTTAATCTTAGCGTCGCCCGCCGTATTACAATTTGCGCGTGGCGTTTTGGAAAAAGATAACGTGACAATCAACCGCTTGAAGGCGATTGAAAATTTTCCTGAAGTTGACACCGTCGCCGTGCCGATGAATAAATTTTTGACGGACGGAGATTATTTTGTCACAGACTTAGTGCCAATCGGTTTATCGCAACCTTCACTTTTAGGCGTCGCGGCAACTGCTGAACAAAAATCTGCAACTACGCTCGGCAGAGTTATTTATAAGACGGCGGCAGGTCGTGGACTTAAAATTCAAAATATCGCCGCCAGTAAAGAATTTGCTGGGCAAGGCGTCGAAGTCATTTCAAGCGGCAGTACTATTCGATTGGGTACGCCTGAATGGGTTGAAAGTCAAGGCGTCGCCATTGGAAATTCTTTGCTTACTAGGATTGATAAACTTTGCGTCTATGGAAAAACTGTTTTAGTTTTGGGCATTGGAAGAATGGCGCGTGGAATTATCGCGTTGAAGGATGAAATAAATTTTGACGCGAAAGAATTTTTAATGTTGCTTAAGCGCAAAAAATTTATTACTGTAGCGTTGACTGCGGCAGGTAAAAAGACGGCTAAAAGTTTGGCGAAAAATTTTAATTTGGACGCCGTGAAAACAAATTTGTCGCCAGCTGATAAATCCCGCGAAGTGAAAATTTTACGCGCACAAGGTCACACCGTCGCCGCTATTTCAAATGATCGTGACGATATGCCCGCGCTGTTAGCCGCTGACGTTTCAATCTTTTGGCAACAAAATAAATTGGCGTCGCTGATTGATGAAGACGCTGAATCGACTGAACGCGAAGGTAGCAAACTTGCTGAAATTCGGGCGGAGCTTGAAAAAATTCCCCTTGTCGACGACGATGAACAAGTTGGTACTGCGGAACAAAATTCAGCTACTGAAAATAAACCTGCTGAAAATAAAGATGAAAAAGTTGATTACACTGACGCGGTAATTGATTTAGAAATTCCGACGCTGAAACATTTCTTCACTATACGGAAAATTGCCTTGCGTGCCGCCGATTTAATCAAGATGAATCGCTACATTACATATTTTTCATGGTGTGTACTGATTCCCGCTGTGCTGATGAATACGCTTGCCGAACCGCCGATTTATATTAAACCGTTTATGGCGATTGGCGGCTTAGCGGCTTGTATTGCGCTGATTCTGTTAAACTCTCTGCGTATGCGGAGCGCCGATTAATTTAGCGTTTACAATTTACAGTTGAACTGATAAAATAATTTTATACAGAAAATTTATATTTTTTGGAGGGATAAATTTGGATAGCAAAGTTTTGTTTAACGTGCAGTACGGGCTTTTCGTCCTTAGCTCAAAGTCTGACGTGAAGGACAACGCCTGCATTATTAACACTGTAACGCAGGTTACGGCGGCGCCAATTTCTAAAGACAGAATTTCAATTTGCGTCAACAAGTCTAACTACACGCACGATTTAATTGCGACGTCGAAAAAGTTTACCGTGTCAATTATCAGTGAGGCGGCAACTTTCGATCTCTTCAAACATTTCGGCTTTCAATCTGGCAAAAACGTTGACAAGTTCGCTGACTTCGACAAAGTTAAACGCACGGCTAACGGTACGCTTGCCATTACGGAAGGTACAAACTCTTACATAAGCGCCAACGTTATCAATCAAGTTGAACTTGACACGCACTCAATTTTTATTGCTGAAGTTGTCGACATGGAAAAATTTAGCGACGTTCCTTCCACGACTTACAATTTCTATCAATCGCACATTAAGCCGAAACCTCAACCAGTTGCAAAGACGGCGGAAGGTAAAACTGTTTGGCGTTGCAGAATTTGCGGCTATGAATATGTTGGCGATGAAATTCCCGCCGATTTTGTTTGCCCAATTTGTAAACATCCTTCAACAGACTTTGAAAAAGTTGTTCCAGTTGCTGAAAATGCTGGCGCGAAAAAATCTTTGAAAGGTACGAAGACTGAACAAAATTTGCGTGATGCTTTTGCTGGCGAATCTCAAGCTAGAAATAAGTACACTTACTTTGCGTCGGTTGCTAAGAAAAACGGTTATGAACAAATTGCCGCACTGTTTTTGAAGACGGCGGAAAATGAAAAGGAACACGCTAAACTTTGGTTTAAAGCGTTGGGCGAATTGGGCGACACTGCGGAAAATCTTTTGCATGCGGCAGAAGGCGAAAATTTTGAATGGACAGATATGTATCCGAAAATGGCAGATGAGGCTGACGCCGAAGGTTTCCCCGAATTGGCGCAACAATTCCGTGACGTAGCGGCGATTGAAAAACATCATGAGGAACGCTACAGAAAACTTTTGAAAAATGTTGAAGCGCAGGAAGTTTTCAAAAAAGCTGGCGTGCAAATTTGGGAGTGCAGAAATTGCGGACACCTTGTCATTGGAACTGCCGCGCCTGACGTTTGCCCTGTATGTTTCCACGCGCAAAGTTATTTTGAAATCAACGCAGAAAATTATTGATTTAGGAAATAGGGATTAGGGAATAGGAACTAGCTCCCAGCCCCTAGTCCCTAAAGTCTAGCCCCTAGAAAGGAATGAATGATCATGGCTGAATATAATGTAATTTTTTCGTCGCTGGAAGGCGCGCCGGTTGAAGGCACCGACTCCAACGACAGTATTGCGGTTTACGGCAACCATTCGACAGTAAACGCGATGGGCGGCGCTGATGTTATCAGCGTCAACGGCGGGCGTCACGACAGTGGCGTGTGGATTAAAGGCGACGAAACAAATATCGTTAATGCGGGCGAAGGCAACGATTCAATCAACGTTTATTCACGTGGCGCAAGTATTTACGGTGACGCGGGCAACGATACCGTTAAAACTTCAAGCGGTCATTTTTATGCGGACGGCGGCGCAGGTGACGAGTTTATTTTCGTCGACGCCTACAGACCCGCAAGCGATTTAAATTACATCACAATCACGGGCGGCGCGGGCGACGATACACTTGAGATTCGACCCTATGATTATTATTCCTCATATCGCGGCAAAATTGTCAACGTCATAGTCACGGATTTTTCTAACGACGACTCTTTCAGATAC
>JAFSUE010000080.1 GCA_017445435.1 Selenomonadaceae bacterium
AATTAGGAATTAAGAATGCGTAATGCGTAATGAGCGGGTAGCCTGTAGCTAAAATAATTCTTAATTCTACATTCTTAATTCTTAATTGATAAAAACTCCTGCCGCCGTGCAAAATTTTTCCTAAAAGCTAGAACTTGTTGAAATTCTTAGAAGAAGTGTTCACAAGCGTTTAAGCAGTTTGAGAAATTTTAACCATATCCTCCGCCGATGACATTGAATATTCGTAATTTTTTCGCCGATAATTATTTAGCTAACGTTTAACCAGCCAACGCGAACTTATTATTTGCCGAATTAATTTTTTCTTACTTAAAATCAGGTGCAAAATCAATTTGTCGCCACTTGCGACCGCTATTTTATTGATCTTCCGTTAAATTTGTTGAATATTTTTTTCTCGTAATTTAAAATTATATCACTTTTTCTTTGTGAACACATCTTCTAAGATTTTAATAGAGTAGGAAGTAGAGAGTAGGTAATAGATTTTGGAAATTATCCGCGCAGAAAATTTAAAGCACGTTTATAAAACTTCGACTGATGAAAAAGTTGCGCTTGACGGCTTGAACTTTACCATTGATGAAGGCGAATTTGTGGCGATTATCGGCATTAACGGTTCTGGCAAGTCAACGCTGGCTAAACATTTTAACGCGCTACTTTTGCCAAGTGACGGAAAAATTTTTGTGGCTGGACTTGATACGGCTGACGAAAATAATTTATGGCGCATTCGTGAAAATATTGGTATGGTCTTTCAAAATCCCGACAATGAAATTGTTGCCGCCGTCGTGGAAGATGACGTAGCTTTTGGCTGTGAAAATTTAGGCGTCCCTCCCGACGAAATTAAACGGCGCATTGACTTTGCACTTGACGCCGTGAATATGACCGAGTACAAAAAATTTTCTCCAAGCAAATTAAGCGGCGGACAAAAACAAAGAATCGCTATAGCTGGCGTGTTGGCAATGCGTACAAAAATTATCGTGTTCGATGAACCCACCGCAATGTTAGACCCAGTTGGACGGCGAGAAATTTTGAACACCGTACAAAAACTTCACGCGCAGGGCTTGACTATAATTTACATTACGCACTTTATGGAAGAGGCGGCAGTTGCTGACAGAATTTTTTTAATGGACGGCGGCAAAATTTTAAGAATCGGTACGCCGCGCAGAATTTTTGCTGACGTAGCGGCAATTAAACGGCTAGGGCTTGACGTACCCATTGCCGTTGAACTTGCTGACAGGTTACGGCGACGCGGCTTGAAACTTCCAAAAAATATTTTTACGGACGATGAATTTGTTGACACGGTAAAGGAATTAAAATTTTGATTGACATAAAAAATTTAAGCTATACTTATATGAAAGGTACGCCGTTTGAAAAAACTGCGCTGAAAAATATTTCTCTCAACATTGACGACGGAAATTTTTTAGCGATTGCAGGTCATACTGGTAGCGGCAAATCGACGCTTATTCAGATTATCGCGGGACTTATCGACGTTCCAAAAGGTACGGTTGAAGTTGACGGCGAATCTATTAAAAATAAATCTGCGCGGCGGAAAATTGGAATAGTTTTTCAATACCCCGAGCATCAACTTTTTGAAGAGACGGTAGAAAGGGATATTGCCTTTGGACCGCGAAATTTCGGCTTGAGTGAAGATGAAATAATTTCCCGCGTCGATGAGTCAATGCAACTTGTTGGCTTAGATTTAGCGTTGAAAGATAAATCGCCGTTTGAACTTTCAGGCGGACAACGTCGACGTGTGGCGATAGCTGGCATTTTAGCACTTAAGCCGAAATATTTAATTTTGGACGAACCGACGGCAGGATTAGATCCACGCGCTAAAAAAAATCTTTTGGCGGAAATAAAGCGCCTTCACGAATTGGGCGTGACGATAATTTTAGTAAGTCACTCAATGGAAGACATTGCAAATTTAGCTAGCCGAGTAATTGTTTTGACGGACGGCGAAATTTTATTTGACGGTACGCCGCGTAAACTTTTCGTGCATGAAAAAATTTTAAATCGCGCTGGACTTATACCGCCTGCGGCAACTAAACTTTTACAGAAAATTTCCCGCGCAGGTTTAAACGTCAACGCCGAAGTTTTAACGATTGATGAGGCGGAAAATGAAATTTGGAGGGCGATTAAATGAAAAAATTTTTTTGTACGCTGATGATTTTAGCGTTGATGATTCCAAATTTTTGCAGTGCAAGTGCGCTTGAAACGTGGCAAATTGATGGCGAATATCATGTCGTTTATCCTAGCGTCAATCCTGAAATAGACGTTTCAGAAATTCCGATTTACAACAAAATCGGTGATAAAATTAATGAAGTGATGAAAGATTTTTGGAACTCTGTATGTGTTACGGGTGGATTTATTAAATCGGCGATGAACTACGAAATTACCTGCGACAAAGATAATATTTTGAGTATGGTTTTTACGGTGAAAATGATGTTTACGGACAAGCCCTTTCTTTACGAAAAGGACGCCAACGGCAACGTCATTCCCTTTATGTACAAGCAGACTTTAAATTTTGATATGCACACGGGCGATCCTATAGAGTCGGACAATTTAAAAAATATTTCCGCTAAATACAACTTCACGCCGCAAGATGTACTTAAAAAGTTGAAAGCTTACGCCGTGAAAAATAATATTGAGTTGAACGCCGATATTGAAAATTTAAATATAATTCCGCAACGTTATTATATTGATGAAAAAATGAACGTGCATTTTATTTTTGCGGGCTATGAAATTTCTACTAAGTTAAAATACTATGACTTTGTAGACCTTGAAATGACGCATTAAAATTTTGGGAGGAGTTAAGATGAAAAAAATTTTCTGTATGCTGATGATTTTAGCGCTGATAATTTTGCCAAGTATCGGCGGCGCTACTCAAATTAAGTCGACAGATTATAAAGGTGATTTTAATTTTGTCTACCCAACAATCCACGTGTCTACTGTTTTCGTAGATACGGCGATTAATGAAAAAATTCGTGAGGAAGTCAAAAACTTTTTCGACGCAGTGAAACAGCCCGACACTTCAATTTCGGCTACGATGAGTTATGAAATTCCCTGCGACAAAAATAATATTTTAAGCATAATTTTAACCGAATATACGTACAGCGAAGGCGCGGCGCACCCTTTAACTTTCAAGCGGGCATTGAATTTCGACACGCGCACTGGAAAATTGATCGGCATTGACAACCTAAAAAAAATTTCCCGCGAATACGCTAAAGCCGATTATACGACCAAAGGTATCACGAGAAAATTAAAAGCTTATGCCGAACGTGAAGGAATTTATTTATATTCAGACTTCAAAGAGCTTGAAAAACTTCCTGAAAACTTTTACTTCGACGAAAATTTTCACCTTCACTTTATCTTTCAACAGTACGACGTTGCACCATACGCCGCAGGCATTATCGACCTTGACGCAACAATTTAATATAAATTTAAGTTATAATGTGTTTATAAAATTAACGTAAAGAAGGGGGCGCAAGGACGCGCCCCCGTCCGCGCAAATCGCGTGATGCGATTTCAGCGGACATGTTTTCTTTTGCTTCTTTTCTTTTGCGCCAAAAGAAAAGAAGTTTAATTAAAAAATTAAAATCTTTACAAACTTTGAATTTATCGATAGATTTTATAAAAATCTAATTTATTTCTTGCCGAGCGCAACACTTATCGGAACAATAGTTTCTTTATCGTAGCAAGTGAAGGCGTCGTCGACAAGTTTTTTATTTGGCACAGGAGTTATCGCGCTGACAATCGGCACGATTATTAAACCAGCTAACATTGCAATGGCGCCCGCGTTAATCGGTGACTGCATAATTACGGGGAACATTGGACGCGCTAACATGTTCGCCGTCATCAATACGCTACTAAATATAAAACACGTCCAGCAAGCCGCCGTTGTAACTTTCTTTGAATACAGCGAATACATAAACGGCGCTAAAAATGAACCTGCCATTGCGCCCCATGAAATTCCCATTAACTGCGCAATGAAATTAACCGAACTGCTGTATTGAATCAGCGCCAGTACCGCTGAAATTGCGATGAACACCACGATTAACACACGCATTATGAAAACTTGCCGCGCGTCGCTCATATCTTTCATGAACGCGCCTTTAATTAAATCTATCGTCAACGTTGAACTTGACGCGATAACCAGCGATGATAAAGTTGACATTGACGCCGATAAAACTAAAATCACTACAAGCGCTATCATTCCTTCGCTTAAGCCTGAAAGCATTGTCGGTACGATTGAGTCGAAACCGTTAGCTTTTATATCAATTTGGTCTGAAAATAATCTGCCGAATCCGCCGAGAAAGTAACAGCCGCCAGCTACTACGAAGGCAAATAACGTTGAAATGATTGTACCTTTTTGAATAGCCTGTTCATTTTTTATGGCGTAAAATTTTTGTACCATTTGCGGCAAGCCCCAAGTTCCCAGCGAAGTTAAAATCACGACGAACAATAAATTTAATGGGTCTGGTCCAAAGAATGATGAAAAAATTCCTGGCGTCGTCGTAACCGTTTCGTCAGTGACTCTTGCAAGTCCGTCAAGCGCATTCATAAAGCCGCCTTTTGATTCGAGTACAGCATAAATTATAGCGCTGATGCCGACCAACATAACCATTCCTTGAATGAAATCATTTATCGCCGTTGCCATATAGCCGCCCGCGATGACGTAAATTGCCGTTAAAATCGCCATTAACGCAATGCAGACGGAATAGTCAATGTCAAACGCCATGCCGAACAGTCGCGAAAGTCCGTTGTACAGTGACGCCGTGTAGGGGATCATAAAAATAAAAATTATAATCGACGCGCCAATCTTCAAAGCTTGTGAGCCGAAACGCTTGCCGAAAAATTGCGGCATTGTCGCCGAGTCAAGGTGTTGAGTCATAATCCTTGTGCGTCGACCTAAGATGAACCATGCCATTAATGAACCGATTAACGCGTTGCCGATACCTGCCCACGTCGCCGCAAT
>JAFSUE010000081.1 GCA_017445435.1 Selenomonadaceae bacterium
CAAATAATTTTAACTTGCGATATTCTTTTTATTTTTTTCGCGAAGGCGCGCAGGTCTAAACTTTTTTAATTCTTCCTCTGTAGTTTTAGGAATATCGCTATAATCAATTTCTCTATCTTTTAATGCTTTAAGTTCTGCTAATTGTTCTTTTGTAAGTGGCGGCATACCCTTATAAATCCGAATACTGCCCATAATAATCCCTCGCTAAATTATTTTAACTTGCAATATTCTTTTTATTTTTTTCGCGAAGGCGCGCAGGTTTAAATTTTTTTAATTCTTCATCAGTAATTTCAGGAATGTCGCTCAAATCAATTTCTCTGTTTTTAAGTGCACGCAATCTTTTGATTTGTTCATCGGTAAGTGGCGGCATACCCTTATAAATCCGAATACTGCCCATAGTAAAAATCCTCCTCCTTTTTTGTTGCTTGTCGCGCAGAAATAATTCGATATTTTTCGCTACGTTCAGTATAAATTACTGTCAATACTTCTTCAACAAGACCAATTACTTTAATTCTATCTTCATAATCACTATGAATTTCGTCAAAAATATCAATTCTGTTATCATCTAGAAAAATACGCGCCGCGTCTTCAAAGGTAATACCGTGTTTTTTCTTATTAATTTTATTTTTCTCGTCGTCCCATTCGACAAGATATTCTCCAACTTCAACTTCACCCATTTAACCCCTCACTTTCAAAAAACCTATGAAACAAGTTGCAACAGTATGAAAAGCACAATGCCGATAACCGATCCGACTATTGAGCCGTTCATTCGTATCCATACAAAATCCTGCTCCGCCTTGTCGTAAACCAAATTATTCAGCTGTTCTTCGGTCAACTTTGCCAACGCCGTCTGTGCTATCGTACCTACAAGCGGCTGTGCATAAAGCGCCGTTCGCGCAGTTAAGCCGTGCATAAAGTCATTTACCGCGTCTTTAACCGCGTTGTCGCCGTTTAAAATGTTTATCAGCCTTAAATATTCGTCGTTCAAAATTTGTACCGTAAGCAAGCCTAAATTACGTTGAACCGGTACAAGCGCTTTTTCGTCAACCGGCGGCGGATCTTCAATCGTCACGGAGTTTAATTGGTGTTCAAGATTCTTCAGCGCATTTTCCAACGCTGTTTCAAGCGGCATTTCCGACGCCAAATCTACCTGCAGGTAGCCTGCTAAGTCCCGTACTTCCGGTGACTCGGCAAGCTCGGCAATTTTTACGCGGCATTCATTCAGCGTGCGGCGTTGCAACGGCGAATCGGTTAAAAGTTCGTCAAGCAGTTTTAAAAGTTGCGTCTGCATAATTTCTGCCGCCTCTTCAAAGTTGACGAAGTTTAAAGCCTTTGCAAGCCCCGCCATTAAAATTGAAAAGGCGCCTGCCGACTTCATATGCTCTTCGGCGTAACTTTCCAATATCGCTTGAAGTTTTTCCCGCGTCTCGTACTTCGCCGCCAGCGTACGAAATGACTTTATTAAGCCCAAAACTATTTCTGTATCCTTGTCGCCGTTTCGTACCCATGCGAAGAGTTCATCAACCAATTTTGACGCGGGGACGTTGCAAAATTCTTTTCGCAGTTTATTTGAAAGAGTTTTGGCTAAGGATTCTTTGTCAACGGCGGAAAATTTTTCCTTTATCACGTTGAAAATTGTAGTCAGCAAAAATTTTCGCGTTTCGTCTTTTTGAAGGTAATTCGTGAGTAGCGGCAACAGTTGCAAATTGCCGACCTTTTTAAAAATCGTGCGGCGAGAAAAAAATTCTTTCTGCACCATTTGAGTGGACGCGCTTACAAATTCAGCCCTTCTGCGCGGCAGTATCGCCGTATGAAAGGGAAAGCCCAAAGGCTTTTTGAAAAGCGCAGTCACGGCGAACCAGTCAGCAATTCCGCCGACCATTGCCGCTTCCGTCACGAATAAAAATCCTTCCGCCAAAATGGATTCGGGGTAAAGTATTTTAAAGCCGACCGCGACCAAAAAGCATAGCGCGGCGCATAATAGAGTTGTATCAGCGTTATTCCATTTGTTCACGGTCAAGCCACCTCATTTCAATAAACTATATGCTCCACGCCAAACCACTGCGCGGCATCGTCCCATTTAAATCTAAATTCGCCTTCAGGCTCAGACATTCCCTTCCAATGCCACCTGCGATATTTTATGACAATGGTATCATTGCGGCAGGTGGGAACATCATAAATTATTCCGCCGTCTTTTTTATAACCTTCATTGCCGCCGAAATAAGTTTCGCTGATTTTTTTGGAATCAATGTAATTAACCCATTTGCCATTTTTCTGCGTACCTAAAATATTTAATTGAGTTACACAATAGTTGTGGTAAATAACGTACAATTTCAATCCGCCGTTATTTTCAATGGAAAAAATATCTTTGTCGGAGCCGTCTAAGCCTAAAATATAATTATTCTTGCCGCCAAATTTTATTGGTTTATCGGAAAAATCTAAGTTAAAATCGTACTGGCAATATAAATCATTTGGTTCACTGCCAAAACGCGCCGTGCCTTTCGTGTAAGTTTTTACCGGTGTTCCATCGTCGCTGTAATTGTACTCTTCAACATACGGTGTTCCGCTGTTATAAAATTCTCCTCTTATAGGAAAGCCGTGATACGGAGCTTGAGTAGGAAAGCCGACTTCACCAATTTTTTCAATTTTAGAAAAAGTCATAGCGGCGACATTTTCCGAGAGAATAAACATTATCATGAAAATTAACGCCACTAATCCAAATTTTTTGCACGACATAACAATTTCACTCTTTTGTTAGGGAAGAGGGATTAGAATTTTTCATCCTTAATTCTTAATTCTTAATTCATCAGCTACTTGTTGCCGACAATCGCCTTGCGTACCAAATCAACCGGAATAATTATAAACGCCATCGCAATGACAAACATCCATTCTGTTGCATTCAAGCCGTAACAGCGCAAAATCGCTCCGCCGAAGTACGTCATAATAATTTGCACCACGACGATTAAGCCCATAACTTTCAAAAAGCCGGGATTGCCGCCGATATTGTCAAACAAATTCATTCTGTCCGTACGCGCATTAAACGCATTGAACACCGCCATAAATATGAAGAAGGCGAAATAGCCTGTCAACACGTAAACGCTGTCGCCGCCGAAAGTCACGTTGACGCCTTCGGGATTTATATCACGGAAATGACTGCGCGAAAAGTCCGTAAGCAGGAAAATCAAACCGACTACGAAACTGCACAGCGCCCCCGTGCCAATCGCGCTTGTCATATAACCGTTGACAATTTTTTCATCACGACGTTTGGGCGGTTCATCCATATACCTGTCAAGCGCAGGTTCACCGCCGACCGCCAACGCCGCCAACGTATCCATAACCAGATTAACCCACAAAATTTGCGTGATTGACAACGGATTTTCAAGCCCGAGCAAAGGACAAATAAACGAAATTAAAACTGCGCCAACGTTGATTGTCAGCTGGAAAATTATAAACTTGCGGATACTGTTAAAAATTGTGCGTCCGTACAAAATCGCCTTGCCGATTGATTTAAAATTATCGTCAAGGATAACAATTTCGCTGGCTTCCTTAGCAACTTCGGTACCGCCGCCCATTGCAAAGCCTACATCAGCTTTTTTCAGCGCGGGCGAATCATTAACGCCGTCGCCGGTCATACCGACAACCAAATTTAATTCCTGCGCAAGTCTTACCAAACGGCTTTTATCTGTTGGCAAGGCGCGGGCAATAACGCGAATTTTCGGAAGAGCCTTTTTAACTTCTTCGTCACTCATCGCGTTAAGTTCAGTACTTGTGATAACAATGGCGTCGTCAATTTCAATCAAGCCCGCTTCCTTCGCAATCGCCTGCGCAGTCTCCTTGCGGTCGCCCGTTATCATAACAACTTGCACGCCTGCTTGGTGAACTTGTTCAATAGCTTTTATCGCGTCAGGTCTAACGTCGTCGCGAATGCCCGTAACTCCGACAAAAGTTAATCCTGTGTCGGGAATATTTCCGTTGACAACTTCGCCGTCATAAGTCACAAGCGCCAATGTGCGAATAGCGCGGTTGGCAAGTTCATCAATCTTCGCATTAATCGCGGCGTGAGCGTTAAGCGGTTGTTTGTTGCCTTGTGCGTCATAATAGTAGGAGCATTTATCCAAAAGTCTTTCAGGTGCGCCTTTAATCAGCCACAAATTATAATCGCCGCTAACCTTAGCCATAGAATATTTTTTAGCGCTGTCGAAAGGCACTGTATCAACCACGTTGACATTAGCCGCCGTGTCCTTGCCGATTAAAAAGCCCAAAAGTGCGCGGTCAGTCATATTGCCGCCGACGATTTTATCTTCCGCAATGACTGCGCCGTTATTAAATCTGATTGACAGTGAAACAAGCGCTTGAAGTTTGCCGCTAAGTTTGTCGAAAGTCTCTGTAAAATTCGCCGTGCCGTCAAGGAAGGTGACAACTTCCAGCAAGCCCTTTGTAATTGTTCCCGTCTTATCGCTGAAAAGTAAATTCAAACTGCCCGCCGTTTCAATTCCGGAAATTTTGCGGACAAGAACGTTATCTTTCAACATCTTGCCCATATTCTGCGCTGAAACGATTGAAATCATAAGCGGCAAGCCTTCAGGCACAGCCATAACTATAATTATAACGGCAAGCATAACCGCGCCGACAAAATCATTTATTATCGTCATCCAATCGGAGCAGTAAGTTGAAATTTGCGCCATATCCCAGTTGTTGTGAATGACAATGCGCTGGAACATAAACGCAATGGCTATCGCAATACCGCCGATATAACCGAACTTTGAAATTTGTCCCGCAAGATCG
>JAFSUE010000082.1 GCA_017445435.1 Selenomonadaceae bacterium
AGGCGCAATGGCAGTTTGCGTTGACGTGGAAGTTTTAACAGGCGCAATGGCAGTTTGAGTTTGCGCAGTATTTTTTTGTGGAGGATTAGGCGTTGACTTGTAACGGTCGCTGATTTTGTAAAAAATTTTTTTCAGCGTCAAATAATCGTTTATGACGAAGTACGCTAGCGAAATATCATCTTGGCTAGACTTTCGCGTAAGTTCGGGCAAAAGTTTTTCCTTAATTTCTTTGTTAGTCAGAAAAACAAAATTAATATTACTTTTCAGCATATCGTCAAGGACAACGTCTGTATAAATTTGGTACAAATATTTTTCATTTTGGTAGTACGGGAAACAATCATCAAGCCCATCGGTACTTAAAAAAATTGCGGCAGGTGCGGTAGGTAAATCAGTATCACAATTTAAAATGGCGTGACGAATTTTCAGTTCAGAATCTTTGTCGCAAAGTGAAACTGTCACGTTCAAATAATTTTCTTCATCGTGCGGAATTGGAACTTTAAATTCGCCGTTACGTTGGAGGAGAACGCAAGTTCCGTCGCCAATTTGCAAAATTAAAATTTGCGTGCCAGTCGACACCGCGCAGATTAAAGTTGTGCCGTAAGCCACGTATAAATAATTTTCCGCAACTTTAGGATCAGTGTACCGCGCCTTGTATTTGTCGCTAACAGATTTATAACGAATTTCGCCTTCACCAAGCGGCTTGCCATTGCTTAAGCGGTTGTCCCAATCTTTTTTTACAGCGGCTCGCCATTCTTGAACAAAATCGTACTTAAACTTTTTAATGCCCATATCGCTAAGGCGTTCGTTTTCTTCAAAATCTTTCTCAAAAAATTTTTTCAGCTGATTAAATAAAACTTCAATCGCCAACTTTGAGCCGATAGCACTGCGGAAATAATCAGAGCCGCCGTGACCGTCAGCAACGGCAATGGCTTGAATATTTTTAAATTCAAGAGTTCCAGAACTGTCTTGACAATCCCAGCCACGTTCAGCATATTTTGGACCAATGGAAGATGCGGCAAATGTACGAAATTTTATCAAAGTCACACCCCCTTTTTTTCAAATTAAGAATTAAGAATGTAGAATTAAGAATGGAAAATTTAATTCTTAATTCTTAATTCCTAATTCTTAATTATCCTTACCAATCTTCATCGGCATCAGCATTGAGAGCGCCGCCTTGAGCTTGAATAGCAGTTGCAACATTTTGGGTGTTATCGTCAGGAGAATTTGCGCCGTCATCTGAAACAGAACTGCTACCTTGACTTGCAACGCGTGACGAAGTGACAGCTACAAAACGAATCATCTTTTTTAAATCTTTCGGGTTATTGGTATGAAGGACAGTTTCTTTGTTGCCAGTAAATTCGCGCAGTACGTCATCGTTAGAATCGCCGTAACCAATGGCAACACGCGCGGCGACTTTGTACCAGTTATTTTGTTTCAATTTGTTCAAGCCGTACTGATAATCATCGGTAGGTTCACCGTCGGACAGCAGGAAAAGTACGGGGGCAACAGAGCCAGACGCATTTTTCATAAAGCCATGACTTACGGAAAGTTTATTGTGAAGTTCGTTAAAAGCTTCGCCCATTGAAGTCAAGCCGTCGGCGTCTAAATCGTTCCACCTATCGCGCAATTCTTGTGGCGTAATTAAATCTGAATCGCCAGTGACCCATCTAATTTCGGAATCAAACGCCATAATAGCAACTTTAATTTCGTTATCGGCGTTGCTGTCGCTCATGTCAATCAATTCAGGCAGCACGCCTTCAATAGCGGCATTTACTGCGCCAATCGGTGCGCCGTCCATACTGCCTGACGTGTCGAGTAAAAAAATTACAGGGCACATTCTACGGACGGTTGGAACTTTTGTTAAATCCATTATGAAATCTCCTTTCGATGATAGCTTTTAGGTGTTAGCTTAAACCTATTAACTACTAACTACTAACTACTCACTACTAACTATTAACTACAACTGTAGCGATATTGCCGCCGCCAAAATCAATTTTAAAATTCGCGCCCAATACCAACGTTTCACCAGTCTGTTTAGTCGTCGTCTTACCACTAGGCGCCGTGATAAGCCAGTTACGATTAGTTTTATTTTCCAAGCCAAACTTGCCAGGCTTTTCCTTGATAACAGCCGCTATCTTCTCAAAATCTTCAGACGCGCTATTTACATGATAATCGTACAGCACCGCGCCGCCGACAATCGGTACAGTTACAGCTTGATTCGACCTTTTCGCAAAGTTCAAGTAGCCGACAGGTTTAACTTTGTGCGAATTGCAGACGGTTTCCCTGTCACTTTCCATAAAAATTTCTTCGCCGCAGTTTGGACATTTGACAATGGAACTTTTCAGCCGCATTAAAACATTAAACCATTCCTCTTCCAAAAGTCTGCCGCGTCCACTTAACAAACTTTCTTGACTAAAAGATTTTTGGAAAGCCTCTTTAACAAAGCTGGGGAAATATTTCCACATTCCCGCGTTTCTATGCAGACCAGGAACTGGCGCATTAGATTTATCTTTCGCGTCGAAAATGAAAAGCGGTTCTGTACCGAAAAATTTTTTGTCATACTTATTCGTCAAGGCGGGGACGTTAGTTTTCTGCCCTTCAAGTGGATGTTCGCCGATGAAAAGCATAAAAAGAATGACGGCTAATGAATAGCGGTCAGTTAATTTATCAGGCTGCTTGTCACCGCGTACAACTTCAGGCGCCATGTAACGAGCCTTGCCGAGTACGCCAGAATATTGACCGTGACCCATGACGTTATCGTTATCGCAGATTAAAACTTTTCCAGTGTTGGGATCGATAGTAAAGTTGCCGTCGTTTAAATCTTGGTAATTGTAGCCTTTATAATGCAGAGCTTTGAAGGCGGAAACCATATTCAAGCCCGCGTTGACCATTGCGTTAGCGCTATTGAAATAAGCTTTAGCATTCAGGAACTTTGAAAAACTTTCATAGCCCTTCGGCATAATCGGCATAACGTAGCCAAAAGGCGCGTCGTAATTCCACACCGTAAGTTTTTCGGGCCATACGAAAGATGATGACGGCGACCCAACTTCAATATTTTCCGCCAAATGGTCATAAAATTTGCGCGGATTGTTGAAGTTGCTGACGAAGTACCACTTAAGCGCTTTTTCTTCGCCAGTGTCGTCCAACCTTACGCGGTAAACGACACCTTGCCCACCTTCACCAAGTTTGCCGATAACGGTTGCAGTTCCGCCGTCGGCTAAATTAATTTGCTGATCTTTTTGCAAGCGTACAAACTCTGACATAAAATACCTCCGTTCATTTTTAGTTAGTAGTGAGTAGTTAGTAGTGAGTAGTGGAAAAAAATTACTAACTACTCACTACTCACTACTTACTACTTACTAAAAGTTCTTGCGTGTACAATTCTTTGGGCGCTGAAAAAATTTTTTCCTTCGTACCAAATTCAACTACGACACCACGCCGCATAATCAAAATTTTATCGGCTAAATTTTTCGCGACGTTTAAATTGTGCGTCACCATTACGATTGAAATTCCATGAACTTCGCGCAGTTTCAAAAGTTCATTGATGACGCTATCTTGAGTGACGGCGTCCAACGCTGAAGTCGGTTCGTCCGCCAAAAGTAATTTCGGCTCAAGAATCATCGCCGCTAAAATTCCTGCGCGTTGTGCCATACCTCCGCTTAATCTGAAAGGATACTCATTTAAAACATTTTCGTCAAGGTGTATATTGCGCATAATTTTTTCAGCGCGTGTCAAAAATTCTTCCCGCGTCCAGTCTGAATGCGCTTGAACACATTCAAAAATTTGTGCGCCGATTGTACGAATTGGGCAGAATGACGCGCCAGCATTTTGAAAAATCATTGCGATTGACGCGCCAGCAAGTTTGCGCCGTTCTGCTGATGAAATTTTAGAAATTTCCCTGCCGCTGAAAAAAATTTGTCCGTCAACTGCCGCGTTTTTTGGTAAAAGTCCCGCGACAGATTTTAAAATTGTTGACTTGCCGCTACCAGATTCACCTACGATAACAAAAATTTCTCCGCGCTTTACTGAAAAATTTACGTCGTGCAAAATTTTTTTCGTGCCGTACGAAACAGATAAATTTTTTAGCGTCAAAATATTTTCGTTCATTAAATCTCCCGCAAATTGCGCGTCCTAAAATATTGTTTTCAAATTGCAAAGATGATACAATACTTTCAAAATCAATTCAATCTTGGGAGGAAAAATTTTTATGAAAAATTTTAATCTGTTGAGGAAAATAATTTTTGCGTTGGCATTGGCGCTTACTTTTTCATACGGTCAAGCGTTCGCCGCAGATGCCGTTCAAGTTTACGACAAAGATGAAAAAACTTTTGTAGCACTTTACAATCAAATTGCGTCGAAAGAAAAACTTTTCACGTTGGAAACGACGCCGCAGTTTGTGGAAAATAGAGATAACATTCAAGTTTACAGGACAAATTCAATTCCAGCTGACGCCAATGTAAAGGCGCTTTTGCTGAAAAATGCCAGCGGCGCTATTTCTTCAATCGCCATTAGCGCAAAATCTGTTGAAAAGTTGCAAGAGGCGCTCACTGTTTCGCTTATAATTATTGGCTTGAATGAAAAAGAATTTGATAGTTTGGCGGATAATCAAAAAGAAAATTCAACAACTGTTTGGTGCGAATCAGCACAGCGCAATATTCACGTGGAATTTTTTGCTACAAATGAATCAATCGACGTTGTGATTGACGCGACGAAGTAAGGTTTTAGCTAGTAGCTAGTAGGTTTTAATATGAAGTTTAAAATTATTCTTGCCGTCTGCTTGATAATCGGCGCGGCGGCAGGTTATTACTACTACACGAATCAATTTGTTGAGGAAACTACTAAAAATTACGACACAGAAAAAGTTGTACGAATGGATTTGACAAAAACTGTTTCAGCAACTGGAACTATTCAGCCGCGTGACAGCGTCGAAGTTAGCAGTAAAATTACTGCGCGTGTTAAAGAAGTTCCAGTCGATGAAAATGACAATGTTGTCACTGGTCAAGTGGTTGCCATTTTGGACGGTAAAGACTTTGAGGCGAAACGCGATCAAGCCCAATTCACTTTGACTAATGCGTCACAAAAACTTGAACGTACCAAACATCTTTATGAAATTGGCGCAAAATCTTTGCAGGAACTTCAAGACGCGCAGTACGAATACGACAGGGCTAAATCCGCGCTTGAAGAGGCTGAATCAGACGTACGCGAAACAATTATAACCGCGCCTATGGACGGCGTAGTTGTCGGTGAACCGTTGACGGCGGGCAGTATGGCAGTGCAAGGCTCAAATAATCCTACCGTAATTTTGCGAATCGCTGATTTAAGTGAAAAGCTTGTCAAGGCGAAAGTTGATGAAACTGACATCGGCAGTATCAAAGTTGGTGAACGCGCTACCTTTACTGTTGACGCTTACCCTGACGAAGAATTTTCCGCGCAGGTTACAAAAATTTCGCAAACTGACACTGCCAATTCGTGGAGTAACAGTTCCTCCAGTTCGTCAAGCAGTTCAAGCAACGCCGTTATCTATTACTACGTGACGTTTAACGCGCCTGATCCTAAAAATCTTTTACTGCCAGCTATGACTGCGCGTCTTGATATTGTAGTTGGCGAAGTGAAAAACGCTTTATGCGTACCAATCGCCGCGATTAAAACTGACGGCAAAGGCTCTTACGTCGAACGCGTGACGACAGACGCGAATGGCAAACAGACAGCTGAAAATGTTTATATAACCATTGGCTTGTACGGTGAAGATTACGTCGAAGTTGTCAAGGGCGATTTGAAAGCTGGCGACGATATTTCTACGACTTATGAAGCGGCGGCGAAAACTTCAACTTCTGGCAGCGGCGGACGTGGTCCAATGGGAAGACCGCCGTTTTAATTAAGAATTAAGAATGTAGAATTAAGAATTTTTAATGTACAATGAAGGGGGGAAATTTTTTATGAGCGTTGAACCAAAAATTTCTGCACAAGATGCGCTTGCTCGCCTTAAAGACGGCAACAAAAAATTTTTAACTGCAAAATCGCCAATCGGTGACGTTTCGCCTAAAATTCGTGAAAAAACTGCGCGGGAAGGTCAATTTCCCTACGCCGTTATCGTGACGTGTTCAGATTCGCGCGTCGTACCTGAAAGTATTTTTTCAGCTGGCATTGGCGAACTTTTCATAATTCGCGTGGCTGGATTCGTCGTAAAAGAAATTGAGCTCGGCAGTATCGAATACGCCGTTGATCATCTTGGGACGCCGCTTGTTGTCGTACTTGGTCACACGCAATGCGGCGCAGTCGGTACGGCGTTAATTCACCATGAAGTTGAAGGCGCGTTGAAGTCGATTATTGATGAAATTACTGCCGCGATTGGCGACGAAACTAACCCGTTGGAAGCCGTCAAGTTGAACGTGAAAAATAGTTGCAAAGTCATTGCGGCTGATAAAGTTCCTGCTAAAGTTATCGGCGCAGTTTACCATATCGACAGCGGGGAAGTTGAATTTTTAGATTAAAAGATGAAAACTGAAATTATTGATAAGCTTGCCGCTGAATTTGAGGCGGCTAATTTTTTTGAAAAAATTCCCGCGCAGATTGACGGCTACCAGCTGAAAAAAATTCTTGCGGACGACGGTGACAAATTTTTTTACTTCGCCTACGAAAATATTTCAATGCACCGTAGCTTGACGACGTACTTTCACGACGAAACGAAGGAATATAAAGTTTGCGTGAATATCGGGCTTACGGAATTTTGCTTGACGAATTTTTTCACGGACAATTTCAACCACTTCACAGAAATTTTAATTGATAAGCTTGACGCCGCGATTAAAAATCTTTCCGCGCAGATTGACGCCGATTCAGATTTTTTCATTGCCGATAAAAAATTTTCTACGTGGCAGTACGGACAAAATTTGCCGAAAAATCTTGCAGGCTTTGAACTTTTCATAACGCCGCAATTTCCCGTACGAATTACTAATGGCTCGTACATCATAATAAATTACAGCGACTTCAACGCGAATTTGGAACTTAGCATTTTTTACAACGTCTACAGCGACACTTTCTCTGGCGAATCGCAAATTGGTGGCGTACACAATCCGCTTTACATTTTCGACGCTGAAAATTTATCTGACCTTGAAAAAATTTTAACTGAAAATCTTGAACGCGAATTAAAGCAAATTAGAATTGACGGCTAGAAAAATTTTCCCATAATTAAAAAATCTGCAGGAACTTTCAACCTCAACTAGAATATTTTTTTTAATGTCAAGTGCGTTAATTGCGCCAAGTGTATAGTCGTAGTTTAGCCGCAAAATCTTTCATTGCGCATTACGCATCACGCATTACGCATTGTAAAGGGGAGGCGGTTATTTTGGAAAACACTTCGTCGATGAAAACTCAGTTCCTGTTAATGATGATAGGCGCATCACTAGTGACAATGATATTTGTTGCTGGAATATTTATTCGCGATATGGTCAACGAATCAAAGGAACAAGTTGCGGAAGTTCGTGAAACATTAATGGCGGACGTTGAATTACAGTTGCGGACGCAGACACAAACTGCAGTTAGCTTGATTCAAAAAATTTATGATCGTCAAAAATCTGGTGCGCTCACGGAAGCGCAGGCTAAACAAGAAGCGGCTAACCTTGTACGTGATTTGCGTTATGAAGGCGACGCGGGATATTTTTGGATTGACACTTACGACGGCGTCAACGTGGTACTTTTGGGACGTGCAGAGACGGAAGGCAAGTCACGAATCAATTTGACTGACCCGCAAGGCAGACAGTTCATAAAAGAAATGATTGAAAATGGACGTAAGCAAGGCGGCGGCTTTACCGATTTAATGTTTGCTAAACCGAATCAAACTGACCCGTTGCCAAAAAGAAATTATACTGTAGCTTTTGAACCGTACCAGTGGGTAATTGGTACGGGCGTTTGGATTGACTACATTGACGAAAAAGTTGCGGCGGCAGAGACACGCGCTCAAGCAACTTTGCAGTCAAGTATCATTCAAACTTTTATCGTTATCGTGGTGCTTGAGATTGTCATAACTTTAGTTGCTATAAAACTTTCCAACAATTTAATTGCGCCGATTAAACGCATTACTGGAATTTTGGGCGTACTTAGCACTGGCGATTTCCGCATTGATAAAAGCCATGGAGAAGAACAAAGAAAATATACTTCGCGTACGGATGAACTTGGCGTAATGGCGCGAGCCGTCGTAACTTTGCGGCAAAATATTAACGATATGATGAAACAGGTTGTAACTTCCGCTGAACAAGTTGCCGCCGCTAGTCAACAGTTGACGGCAAGTGCTGATCAATCTACCATTGCGATAAATCAAGTTGCAGACTCAATCGTCACTGTTGCTGGCGCTTGTACTGAACAGTTTAGCGAAGTTGAAAACGCTACTCAACAGGTTGAGGCTTTCAAAACTCATATGGACTCCGTCAGCAGAACTTTGAAAGTGTCCACTGGCAAAATTAAAGATACGACGAAGGCGGCTGAAGCTGGCGGTCATAGCGTTGAAAATGCCGTTGAACAAATGCAGAAGATTGAAACGTCAGTCAGTGAATCTGCCGACGTAATTGCGCAACTTGGTCAAGAATCCGACAAAATTGGAAAGATTGTCGACGCCATTTCAGAAATTGCGGAACAGACAAACTTGCTTGCATTGAACGCGGCGATTGAGGCGGCGCGTGCTGGTGAACACGGCAAAGGTTTTGCAGTTGTAGCTGATGAAGTTAGAAAACTTGCTGAACAATCGCAAACTTCTGCGCGGGAAATTTCAGAGTTAATCGGTTCAATTCAAAATAAATCGCAAGACGCAGTACAAGCAATGCAAGCTGGCGTTAAAAATGTTAAAGACGGCGCAGATGCAGTTGACGGCGCTGGTAAAACTTTTGGTGAAATTATTCAAATGGTCACGGACGTTTCTAACGGGTCGGCGCAAATGGAACGTATTGTTGCTGAACTTGTCGAAAGTACGAACGTTATCACTAAAGCTGTTGAAAATATCAGTAATAAGAGCCGCCAAGTTGCTAAAGAATCTGAAACAGTTTCTGCCTCCAGTGAAGAACAATCCGCTACTATGCACGAAATTTCAGACGCTAGCCGCGCACTGGCTGAAATGGCACAGAATATGCAGAACGTTACAGAGAGATTTAAAATTTAGTAAGTAGGGCGTGTTGAATAAGTAAATTTTTTTAAATTTTTTTATTAAACTTCTTTTCTTTTGGCGCAAAAGAAAAGAAGCAAAAGAAAACATTGCGGCATTTGCGCGCTCGCGGTTTACGTTTTAGCAGTTTTAACATTTCGCCGCGTCCTTGTGTTCTTTTGCGTTCAACTCCACAGGGCGCTGAAATGCCGCTAGTTACCTTCATTTTTTCACTATTGACTACTCACTACTAACTACTAACTACTCACTACTAACTACTAACTACTCACTAATATCGAAAGGAAAATTTTATGGCGAAAAAACCTGACAAAAAATCTAACGCCCCCGCAATTTCAGTTATCATTGCAATGTACAACACCGAAAAATATATCGCGCAATGTTTGGAAAGTCTTTTAGCACAAACATTTCAAGATTTTGAAGTTATAGTGGCGGACGATTGCAGTACAGATAATTCCGCCGCCATTGTCGATTCAATGACGCCGCAGTTTGAAGGCAGACTTAAACTGATTCGTCTGAAAAAAAATAGCGGCTTTCCTGGTCTCCCTCGAAATACCGCTATGTCAACTGCGAAGGGCAAGTACATTGCATTCCTTGACAGCGACGACTTTTATAAACCTGACGCGCTGGAACGTTTTTATAATCTTGCTGAACAAAATGACGCCGAAGTCATTCACGCTGAAAAATATTTTACCTTCAATGAAGAAAATATCGATAAAGGCGTTTTCACTTTCCAAAAAGGTCCTTACGTCGAAAAGCCAACTTTTGAGACAGATAATATTGGCGAGCGCGTTATAAATTTTGTTAGCTATAAAACGTTGTGGTGGGGCATTAACAAACTTTTCCGCCGCGAATTCCTCACGAAAAATAATATTAAATTTCCAAACGACATTACCGCATGGGAAGATTTAGTTTTCGCGTATCATTGCATTTTGCGTTCTGAAACATATTTGCGCGTTCCCGATATTGTTTACTGCTACAGAATTAGAAAAGGTTCACTGTCACACAAAGGGCGTGATGCCTTTGAAATGATGTCAAACCTTATCGGTTCAATGAAGGCTATGGATAAAATTATGGAGAAAACGCCGTTCATTGTTCAGAATCCATATTTGCGCTATCGTTTCACGGATTGGTACGTACAGGGGCGCTTAAAGACGATTCGCGACGCCGCCTACAACTACGATAAATTTCAGCCGTTCCAAATTTGCGATCTCTTCCGCAAAAAATTTTTCGCTGTAAATACGGCGGATCAAATTGCGCTGTACTCATACTTTTTCACGGTGACTACTCACGATAAAAATCTTTTGGAAGAAAAAGATAAACAAATTGCCGAACTTAAGGCAAAAATTAAAGAGCTTGAAACGTCTACGCAAAATTCCGATGCTATCGACAATTCGCCACTTATCATTCCGATTGACAGATAAAATTTTTGTAGCGTCTGTTTAAACGGCAGACGCTTTTTTTAATTAAGAATTAAGAATTATGAATTAAAAATTATTTAATACTACATAGAAATTTTGGGAGATTTAAATTTATGACTAATCTTGAAAGAAAAAATCTTGGCTTGATTTACGATCCAATGGACGAAGAAATTATGAAACTGCAAGGCGACTGCATGAAAAAAATGGAAGAATATAACGCTACAACTTCCGCGCAGGCTGAATTGCGGCAAAAACTTTTAAAAGAAATGCTCGGCGCTGTCGGCGAAAATTGCTACATTGAGCCGCCATTTCATGGAAACTGGGGCGGGAAAAATCTTTTCTTCGGAAATAACGTCTACGCGAATTTTAATTTAACTGTTGTTGATGACGTTGAAATTATCGTCGGCGACAATGTTTTATTCGCGCCGAATGTAACTTTGACGACGGCAAATCATCCCATTGATCCAATTCTGCGCGGCAAAGGTTATCAGTACTGCAAAAAAATTGTAATTGAAAAAAATGTTTGGCTTTGCAGTAACGTCACAGTTTTACCAGGCGTGACAATTGGCGAAAATTCCGTTATCGGCGCGGGTGCTGTCGTGACAAAAGATATTCCCGCCAACGTCGTAGCAATGGGCGTACCCTGCCGCGTTGTACGGAAAATTACTGACGAATCAAGAATTTAGAATTAAGAATTAAGAATTTTTTTGTAGGATTAAAAATTTTTTTACGACAAAAAAAGTTTAATAAAAAATTAAAAAATTTACAAACTGAAATTTAAACTCTAACGCCGCTAACTTGACGACCTTTCCTTAGAAAATCTTTTCGATATTCACTAGGACTTACTTTGTAACGCTTGCTGAAAGCTTTGATGAACGATTCACTTTTATTAAAGCCGCAAGAGTACGCAATACCCGCGATTGTTAAAGACGACGACTCCAACATATGCCGTGCCTTCGTCAATCGGCAATTTTGAATATAATCTTTAGGCGACATTCCAGTATACTTTGTGAAAATTGTTGTGGCGTAACAGCGCGTTAAATTCACGTAGTCTGCAACGTCTTGAACGGTAACAGGTTCTTCAATGTGGTTGTGAATGTATCTTATCATATGCGCAACATAAGTATTCACATCAACTTTTGGCATTAAATCTTTTTGCGCGTCGACAATGACTGATATAAATTTAAAAAATAATCCCCAGCGGTAATAAATATCACCAAGTGCAAAATCATTATTCGCCAACATTTCGTCGACATATTCTTCAAGCTTTTTTCCACTTTCGATACTGCAGGAAAAAATTGGATTGTCTTGCGAAAGACCTATTGACCCAACAAGCCTTTTCGATTGACGCCCGCTAAATCCTACCCAAATATACGTCCAGGGATCGTCAATATCGCTGTAATAAACAGTTTGATTGTCAGGTTCGATAAAAAATCCTTGTCCTTCACGCAAATTGTACGTATGCTGATTGGCTTTAAAAATCCCCTTGCCAGAAAGAATGTAATGAATCAGATAGTACGAACGCACTGAAGGTCCATAGGTATGCCCTGGATAAGTTATTGAGTGTCCGAAAGTGACAAGGCAAAATTCTTCTTCATTGAACGGCGGCATATAAACAGAGCGTACATTTTCCATCATCAGACCTCCCCAATAAAAAATCTTTCTAACGTTTCACATTTTACCATATTATTTTCACGCAGAATATTCTTTTCAAAAATCAGAAAATTTGTACCACAATATAAAACAAAAATACTGTATTGAAAAGTTACAATGTGAAAAAATTTTTAGGAGATTTTTAGGGGAGGTTTTAGCTTATGGAGAAAAAAAATTTAGTCGTGACCGTAAGCCGTCGCTACGGTTGCGGAGGGCGTGAACTGGCAGGTATCCTTGCCGAAAAGTTAGGCGTCAAGCTTTACGATAGGCAACTGATTCACATTGCGGCGGCAAAACTTTCTATTAACGATTTGCCTGATGACGACCTTTACGAACTGGCAAGCACAATTCCGCCTATGGATATGAACTTCCTGCCGTTTCATTCTTTCGGCGTCAAACTTGGTTCTGGTCAATACGGGCATAATATTTTTATGGCTGAATCAAATGTCATTCAAAGGCTTGCTGAAAAAAAATCTTGTGTCATTCTCGGACGTTGTGCAGATTATGTTCTGCGCGAAAATGAAAACAAATTTTCAATCTTCGTGACGGCTGATGATGATTTTCGTGACAAACGCGGCTTGACAGTTTACGACGGCAAAACTTTACAGGAAATGGACGTTGAAAATAAAAAACGTGCTCGCTACTACGAATATTATACGAATCAAACTTGGGGTGACGCCGCAAACTTTGATTTAGTCGTCAATACCAGCAATGCTCCGCTTGATAAAATTGCAGACGGAATTATTTCTTACATTGAATCGGTGAAAAAGTAGAACGGGAGGGAATTTATAGTGAACAGTAAATTTGTTCAACGTGTCGCGTATGCTTGCGGTACATTCGGGCATGATATTTTTTATGCAATGCTCGGAAGTTATTTTATGATTTTCGTTACAAGTAACCTTTTCAATTCGCCTGATGCTGAAGGAAAGTTGCAAGATGCCTATATGATTGGCGTTGTCACGACTATAATTTTAGTTTTGCGCGTCGGTGAACTTTTAATCGACCCGTTCATTGGAAATATGATTGACAAGACAAAAACTCGTTGGGGAAAATTTAAGCCTTGGGTTTTAATCGGCGGTGTAGTTGGTGCAGTCTGTTTAGCAATTTTATTCACAGACTTCGGCGGAACGGCTATGACAAGTCCAATGACGTACCTAATTGGATTTGCCGTCGTTTATCTTATTATGGACGTTTTTTATTCTGCGAAAGACGTTGCTATTTGGTCAATGATTCCAGCGTTGAGTTTTGACAGCCGTGAACGCGAAATTACTGCAACTTATGCGCGTATTGGTTCAGTATTCGGCGGTCAGCTGGTTACAGTTATGGTTATGCCGTTGGTTTTATTTTTTTCAATCAACCAAAATGGTGGCGCAGGTGATCCACGTGGTTGGTTTGCATTTGCATGTATCGGAGGTGCAATTTCAGTTATCGGCGCAATTATTCTTGGTATCGGTACTAAGGAGCAACAATCTGAACTGCGCGAAAATAAGGAAGAAACAAGTTTCAGCGACGTTTTCAAAGTTTTGGCGCAAAATGATCAGCTGATGTGGATTGCCTTCACGTACTTGATTTACGGTTTGGGCGCAAATATCGTCAACAATTTTAACCTGTACTATTTCATTTACATTTTGGGCGATTCAACTCAATTTTCTTTTCTCGGTATAATCAACGTTATAATCGGATTAGCGGCAGTTGCACTTTTCCCAACGTTGACGCAAAAATTTAGCCGCAGAGGTTTATTTTTCGCATCAATAGCTATAATGATAATTGGCTTGGTCTGTTATGCAATGGCGGGAAAAAGCGTAATGATGACATTGTTTGCCGCAGGACTTTTCGCATTGCCACAACCTTTAATTTTCTTGGTAGTTTTGATGACGATAACAGATACCGTTGAATATGGACAGCTTAAACTTGGACACCGCGACGAAGCATTGGTACTTTGCGTACGTCCGCTGATTGATAAACTTGCTGGTGCTATCACAAGTGCAATGGTCGGTTATACGGCAGTTTGGGTCGGTATGACTTCAGGTGCAACGGCTGATTCAATTACGCCTGAAGGTATTTTTAACTTCAAGCTGATAATGTTTGCCGCGCCTATCGTATTGATAGTTATTGCGGGATTCTTCTATCGTGCCAAAGTTAAATTGACAGAGGAAGAACATGAACGCATTGTTAAAGAACTTGAGAAGAAATGGAAAGATATGAATAAATAATTATTTAAACTTACAAATTAAGGGGGCTTACTTTATGGAAATTTTTGAAGACATTGAAAAAGTTTTTAATGAAAAATTTGGCAAGACTGATACACAAAAATTCTTTTCGCCTGGTCGTGTAAATCTTATTGGCGAGCATACAGATTATAACGCTGGAAATGTTTTTCCATGTGCAATTTCGCTTGGCACTTATGCGTTGGTTGCTCCGCGCAGTGACACGAATACGCGCATTTTCTCAATGAATCTTGCTGATAAAGGCGTCATTGAATTTGATATGCACGGCTTGAAATACAATAGCGCTTACGATTGGGCAAATTACGTTGCAGGAACTATCGCCACGCTTGAACAGGCTGGGCATAAGGCGACAAACGGTTTTGACATTGTAATTTACGGCACATTACCTGCTGGCGCTGGTTTAAGTTCCTCCGCGTCGTTGGAAGTTTTAACCGCCGTCATCTTGAACGAAAATTTTAATTTCGGTCTTGATATGGTCGAAATGGTTAAACTTTCACAGAAAGCTGAAAATGAATTTGTCGGAATGAATTGCGGCATAATGGATCAATTCGCCGTCGGTATGGGCAAGAAAGATTGCGCGATTCTGCTTGACTGCAACACGCTGGAATATCGCTACAGCCCAATTAAACTTGGCGACGCGTCGATTGTCATCACTAACACGAATAAGCCGCATTCCCTCGTAACTTCCGCGTACAATGAACGCCGCAAAGAATGTGAAAATGCTTTGAAGGAATTGCAAGCCGTTAAGCCTGACTTGAAGGCGCTTTGTGAATTGACTAATGAAGAATTTGACGAAATTTCAAGTTGCATTACAGACCCTATTGAAAAACTTCGTGCGCGTCATGCAGTTCGTGAAAATCAACGTACGCTTGCGGCAGTTACGGCGCTTGAAAAGAATGACTTGCAGAAATTTGGGCAACTGATGCACGATTCCCACGTTTCACTTTGCGAAGATTACGACGTGACGGGCGTTGAACTTGACACGTTGGCGGAATTGGCATGGACGGTTGACGGTTGCATTGGTTCACGTATGACTGGCGCAGGTTTCGGCGGTTCAACGGTTAGCATTGTGAAAAATTCTGCCATTGAAAAATTTAAATCGGTGCTTGAAAATGGCTACACTAAAAAGATTGGTTACGCGCCAAGTTTCTACGTTGCTGACGTTTCTGAAGGAACACACAAAATTTAATTAAGAATTCAGAATTAAGAATTAAGAAGTTAAACTTATTTTTAAGGGGGAGTTTAGATGGCAATTTTAGTTTGCGGCGGCGCTGGCTATATCGGTTCGCACGCAGTTTATCAACTTGTAAAAGCTGGTGAAGATGTCGTCATAGTCGATAATCTTCAAACTGGACACCGTAAGGCGATAAATCCTGCCGCTAAATTTTATGAAGGCGATATTCGCAACGCTGACGTTCTCGACAAAATTTTTACTGAAAATAAAATTGAAGCCGTCATTCACTTTGCGGCAAATTCCCTTGTCGGTGAAAGCGTCGAAAAGCCGTTGATGTACTTCAACAATAATGTTTACGGTATGCAAATTTTGTTAGAGTCAATGGTAAGAAATGGCGTCGACAAAATTGTTTTCAGTTCGACGGCGGCAACTTACGGCGAGCCTGAAAAAATTCCGATTGAAGAAAATGACAGGACTTTACCGACTAATCCTTACGGCGAATCCAAATTGATTATGGAAAAAATGATGAAGTGGGTTAGCCGCGCAAATGGTGTACGGTTCGTAAGTTTGCGCTATTTTAACGCGGCAGGCGCTGTTGAAGACGGTTCAATCGGTGAAGATCATCACCCCGAATCACATTTAATTCCGCTGATTCTGCAAGTACCGCTTGGCAAGCGCGACCACATTACAATTTTTGGCGATGATTATCCTACGCCAGACGGAACTTGCCTTCGCGATTATATTCACGTACTCGACCTTGCTGACGCGCATATTTTAGCGTTGAACTACCTGCGCAACGGCGGCGAATCAAATATTTTCAACTTGGGCAACGGTCAAGGTTTTTCCGTCAAAGAAATGATTGTCACGGCTGAAAAAGTTACTGGGCAGAAAATTAAAACTGAAATGGGCGCACGTCGTGCTGGCGACCCCGCGCAGTTAATCGCGTCAAGTGACAAGGCTAAAAAGATTTTGAAATGGAATCCGCAATTTGCCGACGTTGAAAAAGTTATCGCGACTGCTTGGACTTGGCATAAAAATCATCCCAATGGCTACGAAGATTAGGAGGCGTTTAATATGTCAATCAACACTGAAATTAATCGTCTGCTTAACTTCGCAGTTCAACAAAATTTGATTGAGCCGACAGACAAATTTTATTCGGCTAACAAACTTATTGACTTGCTCCACGTTGCGGAATTTGTTACAGAAAAAATTGATGAAACGTTGGAAACTGCGACACCGATTTTAGAAAATATTTTGGACTACGCCGCGCAAGAAAATTTAATTGAAAATACCGTCAATGAACGCGACCTGTTCGACACGCGAATTATGGATTGTGTTATGCCGCGTCCTAGTGAAGTTATTCGTAAGTTCCGCGCAGATTATGAACAATCGCCGCAACTTGCCACCGATAATTACTACAAGCTTAGTATCGCGTCAAATTACATTCGCAAAACGCGCATTGACAAAAATGTTGTGTGGAAGTCCAACACCGAATACGGCGCACTTGATTTGACAATCAATCTTAGCAAGCCTGAAAAAGATCCGCGCGATATTGCGAAGGCTAAAACTATTAAAGCGACGGGCTATCCAAAATGTTTACTCTGCCGCGAAAATGAAGGTTTTGCAGGTCACGCTGGGCATCCTGCGCGGGAGACTCACAGAATTATTCCGTTAAACTTTCGCGGTCACGAATGGTTTTTGCAATATTCGCCGTACACTTACTACAACGAACATTGCATAGTTTTAAATACAGACCACGTGCCGATGAAAATTAATCGTGATACCTTTGAAAATATTTGCGACTTCATAACAGAATTTCCGCATTACTTCGTAGGTTCAAACGCTGATTTGCCAATCGTCGGCGGCTCAATTTTAAGTCACGATCATTATCAAGGCGGGCATTACACCTTCCCAATGGAAATTGCTAACGTCGAGAAAAATTATAAATTTGACGGCTTCCCAGAAGTTGAGGCTGGCAGGGTTAAATGGCCTATGTCAACTTTGCGCTTGAAATCTGAAAATCGCAAACAGTTAATCGACCTTGCCGAAAAAATTTTGACGGCGTGGAGAATTTACAGCGACGAATCAGTTGGCATTCTTGCTGAAACTGACGCGCCGCATAATACCATTACGCCGATAGGTAGACGACGCGGCAAGGCTTATGAACTTGATTTAGTTTTCCGCAATAATCGTACAAGCGAAGAACACCCGCTCGGAATTTTTCATCCGCACGCTGAAGTTTGGCACATTAAAAAGGAAAATATCGGTTTAATTGAAGTTATGGGCTTGGCTGTACTTCCTGCACGGCTAAAAGATGAAATGGCGCAACTTAAAGAAAATCTTGTCAACGGCGTTGAAAGTATCGAAGGCATTCACGCTGACTGGTACAAAAAAATTCGCGCTGACTATAAAAATATTTCCGCCGATAACGTCGACAAAATTGTTGACGAAGAAATTGGCAAAGTCTTCAGCAAAGTTTTGGAACACGCGGGTGTTTTCAAGCGCGACGAAAAAGGTATAGCGGCTTTCGACAAATTTATTGCGAGCATTTAGATTATGACGATGAAAGATACAGACAAAATTATTAAATGGGCGGTGGAACTTCAAAGTTTATCGCAGACTGCAATTTTCTACTGCAAAGATAAATTTGACAAGGAACGCTTTCAACGTATACGCGAAATTGCCGCTGAAATGATAGCGCTGAAAACTGATTTGCCGTTGGATAAAGTTAAAGATTTATTTTGCGGCGACGAAGGTTATCAGACGCCGAAGATTGATACACGCGCGGCAATTTTCAAAGACGATAAAGTTTTGCTTGTACGCGAAAGTGACGGACGTTGGACCTTGCCA
>JAFSUE010000083.1 GCA_017445435.1 Selenomonadaceae bacterium
CCGCGCCGTGCGAAAGTCCAAGTACAAATGGCGACATACTTTCCCATGCACTTTCACAAAAATTTTCAGGACGTTTCCAGCCGTCAGCAATGAATACCGCGCCTTCGACCATATCGCAGGCATTTTCAATCGGATTTTCATAGCGGTCAATCAAATCTTGATGACAAACTTTTTTCATCACAGTTATTTTTATTTTCTTCAAAAAAATTCCTCCCTAAATTTTCTGTAATTTTAACATAAAAAATCTTTGTGGTATAATCGCAAAATGAAATTGGATAGAAATTTTTATTTACAATCGGGCGTGGAAGTTGCCCGCACTTTAATCGGCAAAAAAATTTTCCACCATTCGCCTGAGGGTTTAACTGGCGGAATTATTGTTGAGACGGAAGCTTATATGGGTTCACTTGACGCCGCCGCGCATTCGTACAAAGGATTAACGGAACGGACAAAAATTCAGTACGGCTTAGGCGGATTCGCTTACGTCTACATGATTTACGGAATGTACTTTTGCATGAATGTTGTTGCTAACGTGGAAAATATTCCCGACGCCGTTTTAATTCGTGCCTTGCAACCGACGGACGGAATAAATTTAATGCGTAAACGGCGCGGCAAAAATAATCTTCGTGATTTATGCTCTGGACCTGGCAAATTGGCGCAAGCTATGGGCATTGATAAAAATCATTACGGCGTAGATTTATGCGGCGACGAAATTTTCATTGAAACTACAAATATTTTGCCTGACGTTACAGCGACGAAACGAATTAACGTTGACTACGCGGGCGACGCGGCAAATTATTTATGGCGCTACATTATGACTGGTAGCGAATATTTATCTGTTAAAGAGAAAGGGAAGTGTTAGTATGAATATTTTTAAGACAGCTATTTTAATGGCGCTGATGATGGGAATAATGGTTGCCGTTGGACAATTAGTCGGCGGAAGTACTGGCGCGTTTGTAATGCTGATAATTTCGCTCGGTATAAATTTTTTCAGTTACTGGTACAGTGACAAAATTGTTTTGAAAATGTACAGCGCTAATGAAATTTCTGAAAGTGAAGCGCCGCAACTTTATAATCTCGTGGCTAAACTTGCGAATAAAGCTAAACTGCCAATGCCGCGCGTCTATGTAATTGAAAGTGGCGTACCAAATGCCTTTGCTACTGGTAGAAATCCTGACCACGCCGCCGTTGCTGTCACAACTGGAATTATGCAAGCGCTTGACTACAACGAACTTTCTGGCGTACTTGGTCACGAATTGGCGCACGTTAAGCACCGCGATATTTTAATTGGCACAATCGCCGCCGCTATGGCTGGTGTTATCTCAATGATTGGAAGTATTGTACAGTGGGGCGCGATTTTCGGTACTCGTGATGACGATGACAACGGCGGACTTATTGGGACGCTTGCCGCGATAATCATTGCGCCGCTTGCCGCGTCAATTATTCAAATGGCAATTTCACGTTCCCGCGAATACGACGCCGATAAAACTGGTGGCGAAATTTGCGGAAATCCTTTGTACCTTGCCAGCGCACTTGAAAAAATTGAAAGGTTCACGATGAATTCCGCGCCAATCGCAAATGCTAGCGAATCAACCGCGCATATGTTCATTATAAATCCTTTCGACGGTACGAAAAAATTTTTGAAGGGTTTATTCTCTACGCATCCCGACACAGAGGACAGAATTTCTCGCCTTCGCCAACAAGCCGCTTTGATTAATGCGTAATGTTAAACTACTGACTACTTACTACTAACTACTGACTACTAACTACTCACTAAAAACGGTGATTGTATGAAGACATTTAAACGCAATTTTATTCGCTACACTGACGCTGGCTTACCAATTCTCTACGTCGACACTTTTGAAGAAAATAAAGCTAAAGAAATTATTCACGAACTTTGTATAAAGCAACGGCGCGGCGTCATTGAATGGAATTTATTAAACGCGTGGGATTTTAGCGACGGTCAAACTATCGCCCTGCCAAAAGCTGATTTAGCTGAAACGTTGCAACTTTTAATCAGCGATGACAATTTGGACAACAAAACGCTGATTCTTCAAGACGCCCATTTTCATTTGGATAAGCCCGAAACAATTTCAACGCTAAAATTTATAGCGCTGGAAATTATTAGCGGCAAGTACGACTGCAACATTGTTATAATTTCGCCGCTTGTCACTTTGCCGAAAGAATTGGAAAGTTATACGACGGTTATGGAACTTGATCCGCTTACTGAAAATGATATTAAGGAAATTATCAGGGACTTCAATAACGTACAGGGCATTGACCAGCCCGCAGAAGATTTACTCAACAAACTTGTCACGCGGCTAAAAGGTCTGTCACAAACTGAAATTCAAAATATCCTTTCGCTTGCCATTTCGGAAGACGGTATGTTGACTTATTCCGACTTGCCGAAAATTCTTGAGCAGAAACAGCAGATTGTTAAAAAGTCTGGAATTTTAGAAATGGTACGCGTCAAGGAAACAATGAATGACATCGGCGGACTAGAAAATTTAAAAGCGTGGCTCCTTCGTAAAGCTGAAATTTTCAAGCATATTAAAAAGGCTCAAGATTTTGGCGTTGACATTCCGAAAGGCGTTTTAATTGCTGGAATGCCAGGTTGCGGAAAATCTTTAACTGCAAAGGCGGCGGCTAAAGCGTTCGACGTTCCACTGTTACGCCTTGATATGGGCAGACTTATGGGTAAGTACGTCGGCGAATCAGAAGGCAATATGCGCCGCGCAATTAAAATTACTGAAGCCAGTTCGCCGTGCGTACTTTGGATTGATGAACTTGAAAAGGCATTTGCTGGCGTAAGTGGAAGTGGCGGCGGCTCTGAAGTTACGACTAGACTTTTTGGAAATTTTTTAACGTGGATGCAGGAAAAAGATTCACTTGCCTTTGTCGTAGCAACTGCAAATAAAATTGATTCATTGCCGCCTGAACTTTTGCGTAAAGGTCGATTCGACGAAACTTTCTACGTTGACTTGCCCAACCTTGAAGAGCGCAAAAAAATTTTGGAGATTCACATAAAAAAACGCCGTAAAGCTGACCTTAACAAAATTTCGCTGGATAATCTTGCCGCTAAAACTGCTGGCTATTGCGGCGCAGATTTGGAAGGCGTCGTACGTGAAGCGATTGAAAGTGCCTTCGTGAAGAAACAGTCTGCGCTGACTACCGCCGATATTATTGAAGCTATCGGAAATACTCATTCACTTTCGGAAATTATGAAGGATTCAATAGACGCTATGAAGAAAATGTACGAAAAACTTAAACTTAAAAGCGCGTCTAGATAGCGGAGGAATGAAGTATGGCGGCTGACTTTGAAAAAATTTTTAGTACCGTTGCGCCCATTGCTAAGGACATTTTAATTTCCTACTTCGCTAAAGGTAAA
>JAFSUE010000084.1 GCA_017445435.1 Selenomonadaceae bacterium
AGTATCAAAAGAAAACATGTCCGCAGCATTCGCGTCACGCTCATGGTGCGGACGGGGCGCGCGTCCGTGCGCGCCTCTCCTACTGCGGCAGTTACGTAATTTGCAAAGTCTTTAAATTTGATTTACTCAACACCACCTAGTAGTGAATAGTAAGTAGTTTAATTCTACATTCTTAATTCTTAATTATTAAAGGGAGTGATGCTTTTAATGCAGGTATCAATGAAATGGTTGAAAGATTATCTTGAAATAGACTGCACGGCGAATGAATTGGCAGAAAAATTTACAATGGCAGGCATACCGGTTGAAAATGTCATACGCGCAGGCGAAGGACTGGACAAAGTTGTAACGGGGCGCATTGAAGAATTAACGGCGCACCCCGATTCAGATCATTTACAAGTTTGTCAAATGAATATCGGCGCGGCTGAGCTTTTGCAAATAGTCACCGGCGCACCGAATGTAAAGCAAGGGCAAGTTGTACCGGTAGCATTGGTAGGGGCGCACCTGCCGAACGGACAAAAAATTTCCAAAGGCAAACTGCGCGGCGTCGCGTCAAACGGTATGCTCTGCTCTGCGGACGAATTGAAATTGGACATTGAAAACCTGCCGCAGGAACAGAAGGTCGGCATTTACATTTTGCCGGACGATACGCCGGTAGGAAAACCCGCCGCTGAAGTGTTGGGACTCGACGACGACATTTTGGAATTTGAACTTACGGCTAATCGCGGCGATTGTTTCAGCGTGTTCGGTCTTGTACGTGAAGCCGCCGTGTTATTAAATCAGACGCCGAAATTTCCCGACATTACGGTAAATGAAGACGCTGGGAAAAATGCCGCTGATTTAATCGAAATTAAGATTGATGCGCCAGATTTATGTCAACGCTTTTCATCGCGTGTCTTGACTGACGTTAAACTTTTCCCTTCGCCTGATTGGATGCAAAAACGCCTTGAAGGCGCTGGCATTCGCGCGATAAATAATGTTGTCGACGTGACAAATTTTGTAATGGTCGAACTTGGGCAACCTATGCACGCTTACGACTACGACGAAGTTGTTGGACACGTTTTAAATGCACGCCGCGCAGTTGCAGGTGAACAACTTCACACGCTCGACGATTCAAACAGACTTGCTAAAGGTGATGAACTTGTCATTGCTGACGCTGAAAAGGCGGCGGGACTTGCTGGCGTCATGGGCGGACTTGAAACGGAAATCACTGAAAAAACTAAAACTGTTGTCCTTGAGGCGGCGGCTTTTAATCCCGCGTCAATTCGCCGTACAAGCCGCGCAGTTGGTCTTCGTTCTGAAGCGTCGGGCAGATTTGAACGCGGTACGAATGAAAAAATTACTGTAACTGCACTTGACCGCGCCGCGCAGTTACTTCAAGAAATGGGCGCTTGCAAAGTTTGTAGCGGCATTGTTGACGTTTACCCCGCGCCAAAGTCACAAGTTAAAGTTCAATTCACTGCTAAACAAATTAACGACAGACTTGGTACAAATCTTGCTGAAGATGAAATTCTTAAAATTTTAAAATCGCTCGGCTTTGAGATTAACGACGTTGACGACGCGACGATTGATACTGATTCGGTTATCGACAAAATTTCTTTCGCCGCGAAACATTTGGGCAAGGCGGCTAAGGAACTTTCGCAGAATACAAGCGTTGATGACTTCGTAAAAAATATCGGCTCGACAGTCGGCGAACTTATGAAACGTAGCGTGCCTTCAATATCTTCAACGTATGAAGCGATTGTTCCTGATTGGCGAAATGACGTTAGACTTATGGACGATTTGTCGGAAGAAGTTGCGCGAATTTACGGTTACGATAATATTCCCGCGACGTTGCCAAAAGGTCAACTGCAAGGTCGGCAGTCTGACTTCCAAAACTTTGTGGACAAAATTAAATTTACGTTGACTGGCTTGGGTATGGATGAAATAACTTCCTTCGTCTTCACAAACGCTGAAATGTTTGACAAGTTGCAAGTTCCTAAAGATAGTGAATTGCGCCGTACCGTACCGATTATGAATCCGCTGACTGACGAAACGCCTTTGCTTAGGACGACTCTTTTATCTTCGGTACTTGATAACGCCGCTAGAAATTTCAGCCGTAAGAATGAAGATGTTAGACTGTTTGAAGTTGCGCCTGTTTTCTTCCCAAAAAGTTTGCCGATAACTGAATTGCCTGACGAAGTGCAAAAACTTGTTGGCGTTTTAATGGGACGGCGTGAACCTAAAGGCTGGGCGCAAAGTTCAGCTGAAATTGATTTTTACGACGTGAAAGGCATTGTTGAGGAACTTTTCGCGGAATTGTCGATTGAACGTTACAGCGTCGAAGTTGGCGAACATTACGCAATGCATCCTGGCAAAACTGCTGTCTTCAAAAAAGGTAAGGAAGTTTTAGCGACGCTCGGCGAAATTCACCCTGCCGTTACTGAATCGCTTGGCGTCAATAAAAAAATGTACGCCTTTGAATGTGACGTGGCAACTTTGATGAAATGCGCGTCGAAAAAGTTTAGCTTTGAAACGTTGCCGAAATATCCTGCTATTAGCCGTGACTTGGCAATTTTGGTTGACTTGGACGTTGCGGCGGGCGAAGTTGAAAAAGTTATCGCGAAGTCTGCAGGAAAATTTTTCGACGGCGTCACGCTGTTTGACGTGTACAAGGGCGACAGAATCTCCGCTGATAAAAAAAGTTTAGCATTTACAATAAAATTTCAATCCAATGAACGCACACTGAAAGATGAGGAAGCAGACGCCGCATTTAAAAATATTTTGTCAACGCTTGAAAAAACTTTTGCGGCAGAGTTGAGAAGTTGAGGTGGCGGCGTTGGATAAGACACAGAAACTTGGCGAACCGCGCCGCGTTGAAGTTGAGATTAACGGCGAAATTTACCGCTTAAAGACTGACGATCCAGAAGGGCTTGCTAAGATTGTGCAGATGGTTGATTCAACAATGCGGTCAATCGCGCAGAATACCCACACTTTTGCTGGCAACCGAATCGCCGTACTTTCCGCGCTGAAAATTGCTGAAAGTTATTTGCAACTCAAAAAAGATTACGACGAACTTTTAGAATTGCTGAATGAAAATAAATAGCGTCTATCGCTGGAAATTTAAAATAAAAAGAACTTCATGAAATTTTCCGTGAAGTTCTTTTTTTTATGAAGTGATTTAATGGCTAAGAAAAATTATCTCATAAACGCCGACGTCCTGTAATATTCGGTGTAGGCAATATCTGCACTCCATTCTATACAGTGACCGCGTGAAAAAACAATTTTGTGCCAATCTCCATATGGTTCTTTTAAATATTCGTCATAACCGATTGGTGCAGGTAATTGTATCGTTTCAAAAGGCATATAAATAATATCTCTGAAAGAATCCGCAGGATAGGTGGTAAACTTTCCTGTTAAGCAGTGATGTTTAATTCCGCCGATTCGCTTGGAAGGGAAAAAATTTTCCGCCATAAAATTATCAAAATACATTCCACGTTGCCTGTAAGGAAGTTTCATAAATTTTCTAAGCTCTTTGGGATTTAATACAAATTTTTTGCCTTCATCTAATTGTTTTTTTACAAAATCGGTATGAGTAGTCGCCAAAAGTAATTCTTTTTCTATGGTAAATTTCATATTTTGTTGATCATCTTCAAACGGTGGAAGTGGATCAAGCGGGAATATGTCAATAAAAATTCCCATATTGCCACTTTTTCTTTGAACAGTTTCGTAGTAAAAAGTACGGCTATCTCTTAACTTTATAAAAGGAAGTAATGGTGGATACAAAGGTTGCTGTTGTTCCTGTTCGAGAGAAATAAACTGTAATGAATTGTCAGTTTTTATTCCAGCTTTATCGTCGCTTTCAAGTCTATAGTTGTACCAAATATCTAAAAAGTAGGGATATTTTACTTCATCTGGGGCAATCTGTCTAAACTTTTCATATTCAGGACGCAACATACATACATCAACATCATCGTCCCAAGGAATAAAACCTTTGTGTCTTGCCGCGCCTAATAAAGTGCCGCCATAAGCAAACCAGCGTAAATTATGTTTTTTGCAGATACGGTCAAATTCTTTAATCAAGCCAATTTGTACGTTCCACAATTTTTTTCTGTGGCTTGTCACCAAAAAGCCATTTCGCATTTCGTCACGGTCGATATTTTCAATGAAAATTTCATTGGACTGCAACGCGGGATTTTGCCGCATAAGCATACCGTTTATTTGTTCAAGTAATTTGTTTTGACTCGCCAAAAAATTATTTTGCTGAATCAAAGCTTGGTTAGGATTTTCCACTAAATAACCACCTTTTAATTTAATCACGTTTTAATTGTTCGCTTTGTTGTGCCAGTAACAAATTCATCTGTTCAAGAATTTTATTTTGCTGTTTAATAAGTTCGTCGCGCTGTTGCAACAAATAATTATGTCCCGCCAAAATATTTGCCTGCCGCCACATATTATTAAAGCCATGAA
>JAFSUE010000085.1 GCA_017445435.1 Selenomonadaceae bacterium
CGTCGTCTACGGTCCAGAACAGCCTGACAGCGTCGTCGCGGAAATTAAAAAGCGTCTTGGCTGTTTCGGCGCGATGATTGCGGACGTAAACGATTTAAAGCGCTCAAGAATCGTCGGTGCTACGCCTGGTATGGACGCGCAACTTGCCGCGAATTTGTTAATTGATAATCCTTTCGGCAATGCGTCGGAGAAAACTCCGATTTGTATTTTGAAAAATTTCCGTCAAGAACAAGAACACAGGGGAATTAAGAATTAAGAATGTAGAATTAAAAATTTGAAAGGTTGAATTTCTTATGAAGTTTATCAGCACATTAATTTGGGCGGTGATTATGGCAATGACAATAATTTTTCCAAACGTAGCTGACGCGGCGCCTGTACCTCTGCGCGGAATTGTTGAGGGATTTTACGGTAAGCCGTGGACTTTTGCTGACCGTGAAGACATTATGAATTTTTGCCGTGAACATAATTTGAACGCTTACATTTACGCGCCAAAAGATGATCCGTACCACCGCGATAAATGGCGCGAACCGTACCCCGCCGATAAGCTTGCCGAATTGCAACGCCTTGTTACCGTAGCTAAAAGTAACGGCATTAGATTTACTTTCGCCATTTCGCCAGGTCTTGACCTTCACTACAACGGCAGCGAAGCTGAAAAAGATTTTAATTTTCTCCTGCAAAAAATGGAGGCTATGTACAAAATTGGCGTGCGCAGTTTTGCCATTTTCTTCGACGATTTGAAAGACGCTAATGGCAGACATCACGAAGACGGCAAAAAGCAAGCTGAATTTATTAACAGGTTGCAAGATACTTTTCACACAATGCACAAAGATATTGTTCCATTTATGACAGTACCGACAGAATATTTTTATCTTGATATGGTTAATGGCAATAAAACTAAGTCGTACACGCGGGATTTTGCTGAAACGATTGATGAAAAAGTTATCGTGCTGTACACGGGCGACGGCGTAGTTTGCGACGGCATTACTAACAATCAATTCAACGCCGCCAATAGAATTTACGACCGCGAACTTGGCATTTGGTGGAACTATCCAGTAAACGATTACACCATACACAGCAACAAACTTAAAGTGCCGTCAAAGTTAGCGCTTGGACCTATCGAAAAACTTCCTACTGAAAATATGCTGGCAATTTTCTTTAATCCAATGGAACAGGCGCAGTTGTCGAAAATTGCATTAGCGACGGGCGGCGAATATGCTAACGCGCCGACAATTTATAATCCTCAAGAAGCATGGAATAGGGCGATTGATGAACAGTTCGGCGAACTTGCGCCCGCTATGAAAATTTTTGCGTCACATTCTCAACATATGGAAAATAGCTGGGCGAAGTGTGGACCTGCTGACGCGCCGCAATTTGCATCTGCCGCTAACGCAATTCTTTTGAACATTCGCAGAGGACGTAGCGCCGATTTTACCGCGATTGAAAAATATATTACCGATATGGAAAGCGCCGCCGATACATTGTTGACGCGCTTGCCGCAAAAATATTTAGTGGAGTGCAAGCCGCAACTTGAACAATTCAAGCGCATTGCACAGGCTGATAGACTTGCTGTAAATTCTTTGAAGGCTGGCAAACTTGATCCAAAATTGCCTGCCCTCCGCGCAGAAATTGAACGTCACGCGCCAACGGCAATTCTTTCTGAACTTTCCGCGCTGAAATTTATCGACGACGTTTTAGAATTGATGAAAAAATAAAAGTTTCGTGTCTAATTCAATCGAATGTTTACATTGAAACAGGAAGGGCGCACAAGGACGTGCGCCCGCCCGCGCAAATCGCGGAATTTTCTTTTGCGCCAAAGAAAAAGTAGGTTATAAAAATAAAAAGTAATTTCAAGTTAGAGTTTACAAACATTTTATAAAAATTTAAAAAGGTGAATAAAATAAATTATGACGGACGAAAAATTTATCACCGTAGCATTGCCGAAGGGAAAACTTTTCAACTTATCGGCGGAACTTTTAAAAAAAGTTGGTTGGACGGCGGACGGTCTTAGCGAAAAATCTAGAAAGCTTGTCATTACAAACGAATCTGCGCGGCTGAAATTTATCATCACGAAAACTGCTGACGTTCCCACATACGTTGAACACGGCGCGGCGGACATTGGCATTATTGGAAAGGACGTTATCGACGAATCCGCCAAAAATATTTATGAACTGCTTGACTTAGGTTTTGCCAAATGTCATTTAATGATGGCTGTACCGAAAGATAAAAAGCGCTTGCACTTGGAAGATTATTCAAATACGCGCGTTGCGACGAAATTTCCGCGCATTGCCGAAAGATTTTTTTCAGAACGCGGTATGCAAATGGAATATATAAAACTTAACGGCTCAATCGAACTTGGACCAATAGTCGGACTTTCTGAAAGTATCGTCGACATTGTGGAAACTGGTACGACACTTCGCGAAAATAATTTAGAAGAAATTGTCAGCATAATGGATTCAACTGCGCGGCTAATTGCAAATCGCGTTAGCTACAAATTAAAATATCAGCGCATTGACAATCTTGTCACGTCACTGAAAAAAATTTTGAGTCACGAATAATTTTTTGTCATCAGCTGTAAACTAAAATTTTTTTTCAACACAAAAAGGTTTTTCGTAAATTTGCAGAATTAATTATGTTTAATTAGTTTGACTTGAAAAAAATTGTAGGGTATAATTCCTGCTAACGGAGGTCATGCTATGGAAATTAATACAAGTGGCAGTTCGGAAGTTAGCACAGGTGATGACAACGCCAAATATGAGGCATTGACTGACGAGGAACTGATCGTTGAAATAAAAGATAATTTTGATAACGCCGCGCTTGAGTATCTTATACAACGCTATAGAAGTTTTGTTAGGGCTAAAGCGCGTTCGTACTTTTTAATTGGCGCAGACCGTGAAGATATTATTCAGGAAGGTATGATTGGCTTTTACAAGGCAATTCGTGACTTCAAAAGCGACAAACTTTCATCATTCCACGCCTTCGCGGAGCTATGCGTAACGCGACAAATTATCACTGCGATAAAGACGGCGACGCGTCAAAAACACATTCCGCTAAATTCGTACATTTCATTGAACAAGCCCATTTACGACGAAGATTCAGACAGAACTTTACTTGACGTAATTTCTGGCGTGAAAGTTGCCGACCCTGAAGAATTAGTCATCAGCCGCGAAGAATTTTTAGCCATTGAAAAGAAAATGGAAGAAATTTTAAGCGACCTTGAATGGCAAGTTTTAATGGCGTATCTTGACGGAAAATCTTATCAAGAAATTGCACTTGGTTTAAACCGTCACGTAAAGTCGATTGATAACGCCTTGCAACGTGTCAAGCGAAAGTTGGAACGGTACGTAGCAAGTCGTGGCGAATCTATCGACATCAGCACCGTTTATCGCGGACTGTCTACAATCGATAGGCGTTTGAAAGGTAGCAGAGTCACTTAAAATTAATGTTGACAAAAAATTTTCGGTTTGATATAGTACACTTGCTTTTTAGAAATGAATTTCGTTTAACAGTTTAGATAGAGTAGTTACGTTTTAGGCGGCTAAATCTTTCAAGCTGGTACTTTTAAAGTACGGTTGAAAGGTTTAGCCATTTTTTATTGAAATTTTGCGAGGGCAAATGCTATGATTATCAGAAAAATTTTTAACAATAATGTAGTCCTTACTGAAAATGAAGCAGGGCGAGAAATTATTGTCATGGGGCGCGGAATTGCCTTCAATCGTCGAATCGGTAGCGAAATTTCAAGTACTGATATTGAACGAATTTACACGCTGTCTAGCAAGGGAATGATGGAAAAATTTCAGGAACTTATTGCAAGCATTTCCAGCGAATACCTTCAAACTTCAAATGAAATTATTGACTACGCGCAGAATTTTCTTGAATGCAAACTTAATGAAAGCGTTTACGTTTCGCTTACGGATCATATTTACATGGCGGTTTATCGCATTCGCAACGGAATTGAAATTCGCAATATGTTACTGATTGAAGTACAAAAATTTTACGAAAAGGAATATCAAGTTGGC
>JAFSUE010000086.1 GCA_017445435.1 Selenomonadaceae bacterium
CAAAATTTCAATGCCGCCCGTGTCAATCAAAGTAAATTCGTGATTCAGCCATACGGCGTCCATATAAATTCTGTCACGCGTAACGCCTGGCATATCGTCGACAATCGACATTCGCCGCTTGCCAATTTGATTAAACAGTGTGGACTTGCCGACGTTTGGGCGTCCAACTATTGCTACAATCGGTTTCAATTTTTTCCTCCATTCTAGCTTTTTAGGTTAAAACTACTAGAGCGTGTTGAATAAGTAATTTTTTTTATAAACTTCTTTTCTTTTGGCGCAAATTTAGTGAGTAGTCAGTAGTGAGTAGTTAGTAGTTTAAACATTACGCCGCGTCCTTGTGTTCCCCAGCGTAAAACTCTACAGGGCGCTGAAATGCCGCTGAATTACTTCAATTTTTCCTACGTTAATGTACTACTCAATTATTCAACACGCCCTAACTACTGACTACTAACTACTAACTACTCACTAATTTTTCGGAACGAAGTTCGCCGCTAAAAATTTTGCCAACGCCTAAAAAATTTTCGCCGTCATAAACTTTCACTAATTTATTTTCAGCTGAAATGTTCGTCGGTAGACCATTTCGATAAGCCTTGACGCGGTGCGCTGGAAGATTAAATTTTTCAAAGTCTAAGCAAGCGTCAATCGGCTGTAAAAATTTTTCGCCGTCAATTTTCAAGTCGTCAATCGTCACGGCGTCTTCAATAAAAAATTTTCCAACGCGTACCCTGTCCAAACTTTTCAACGTCGCTGGCAAATTTAACGCCGCGCCAAAGTCAACCGCCAAACTGCGAATGTACGTACCTTTTGCGCAATCAACTTCAACCGTCACAATATTTTTGTCGACGTGCAAAATTTTGAAATGGTTAATCGTGACGATTCTGCGCGGCATTTCAAATTCTAAATTTTTTCTGGCAAGGTCATAAGCTTTACGCCCATTAATTTTTATGGCAGAAAATTTCGGCGGTGACTGTTCAATCTGCCCAATAAAATTTTTAGTCGTCGTGTTAAGTTCGTCAAGATTCGGCATAGAAAAATTTTCAGCTTGACGAAGAATTTTCCCTGTCACATCGCCGCTATCAGTTTCGACGCCAAATAAAATTTCTGCGCGGTAAGTTTTGCTACAATCGGCTAGGTACTCAATAAATTTCGTCGCCTGCCCAATCGCTATTGGCAAAATTCCAGTTGCCATTGGATCAAGCGTGCCGCCGTGACCAACTTTGCGCGTCTGAAAAATTTTCCTTACAAAATTAACGGCGTCATGACTCGTCATACCCGCCGCCTTATTCAAATTTATAAAACCGTCTTTCATAATGCGTAATGTTTAATTAACCTGTTGTGAGGGTATAAATAATATGAAAATTTACAAAAAATGGTATCCTGTGTGTAAGCAGGAGGAAGAAAAAAATGTTAAAGCTTCAGGAAAATTATATCACAGAATAGCGCTCCTTTGAAGATTTTATTGTGGTCATTTTTATATTTATATCAAGTTACTGTTCCTGATTGTGTAAAATTCAGATCAAGTGTAGATAAAATTCTTTTGTCAAAAAAAATTATCGTTATCCAAAAATGGGTGCTCGTAGTCAATACTTGAAGATTGAAGTATTCCTTGCGGCTGTACAATTATCGCTGATAAAGGTTATATTTCCGAAAAACTAATTCAGAGTAGAGCAAGTGCTGGCTAAATTAAATGCCGCTGATTTCCTTAGTTTTTTTCATTACGAATTACGCATTACGAATTCCTAATTAACATAAAGAATCGGTCATCTTGCACATTTTGTAAATCATCTTGACGTTGTGAACTCGTACAATGTCGACGCCTTGAGAAATTGCCAGTACGCAAATTGCGCCCGTCGCCTCGTCCCTATCGTCAACATTAAAGCCTGTCGCGTAGCCGATAACGCTTTTTCTACTGACGCCCAAAAGTAGCGGCACTTCCACGCCGTCCAAAATTTTAAATTCGCGCAAATTCCGCAGTACCTTCAAATTTTCTTCCTGCGTCTTACCAAAACCAAGTCCAACGTCAAAAATAATCTGCGCGGCGTCCAAGCCAAAACTTTCACAGCGTTTTAAAGTTTGACGGAAAAAATTTTTTATGTCGTCGATAACGCTGGAAAAATTTTCATCGCGGCGATTGTGCATAGCGATAACTGGCACGTCAAATTTTTTCGCAACGTGAATCATTTCGTCGCTAGCAAGTCCGCTAACGTCGTTAATAATTTCCGCGCCAAGTTCAAGTGCAACGGCGGCAACTTCGGGCTTGTACGTATCAACGCTAATCGGTACGCCAAATTTTTTTACGGCGGGAATAATTTTTTCAAGTCGTGAAATTTCTTCATCAGCATTAATCGGCGTGAAATTTGGGCGTGTAGATTCCGCGCCTACGTCGATAATGTCTGCGCCGTCTTCGACAAGTTTAGCCGCGTGACTTACTGCCGCGTCGAATGAATAAAAAAAACCGCCGTCCGAAAATGAATCAGGCGTCACGTTTAAAATTCCCATGACTAAAGTTTTTTTGCCCAGTTCAAGTTTTCGTCCGCGCAGTTTTAAAAATTTATCAATCAAAATTTTTTCCTACATTCTAAGCTTAGAAGAAGAAGCTAACACGTCCGAATAAAGTTTTGGCTGTTTCTTTCGTGTCAAGCGTCTTGCCATGAAAATAGCTAAGTTCCGTTAAAGTATTTTTGAATGGAGACCAACTCAAGCCGAAGTCAACGCCTTTTTTATTTGAACGCAGTGAGTATGAATCAAAAGTCGGCGCTAAGGAAACGTTATTTCCCGCGTAACGATAGGCAACATAAGCACCCCAACTTCCAGGCGTTTTATCAGCGCCAGCGTAGCTAAGCTCGAAGTCATAACCTTTGTTAAAATCGTCAGCCTTATTATTTTTCGCGTAGTAAGCGTCAAGTTCAAAATCGCCGAACTTGTAACCTGCGCCAACTGAAAAGATATTCGCCTTGTCAGCGTCGCCGTAGCCTACCGCGTTAGCAAATTCCTGTGATTTGAAATGACGATAGCCGACGCCGAAATTAAATCTTTCGTCATCGTCATAAAGCAACTCAATGCCAGCGTAACTTGATTTATCATCAATGCCCATATTGCTATTGTCAAGATTCCAGCGTCCGCCTTCAAGCTTAACTTTGAACTTGTCGCCGTAGGTAAGTTGAGCGCCGCTGAAAAAGTCATCCATTACCAAGCCGCCGTCAGCGTCACTGAAGAAAGGCATTTTACCAAGTTTGACATTAAATTTGCCGTAATTGCCCTCCGCGTAAAGGAAAGTCATCTTAGCATCAGTCGTCGTATCGGCAGACATATCCATAGACGCCGTGAAACGTGCCTTCGCCGTCCAATGGTTATTAAGTGTCGCAGTCGGGAAAAGTCTTAACTGCATTTGATTTTTCGTCTGATCTTCTTCGTCTTTAGTTTTATCATTCCAGTAGCGATAGCGCAATTCGCCTGTCCACTTGACCATGTCGGAATGGTCTTCAAGGTCTTTGACGCGGATTCCAAGCTTGTCAAGTTCGTCGCGGAACTCAATCATCAAATTCATCAAGTCATCCAACTGTTTTTGAGTAACAGTGCCGCCGCCGCTTAATTGAAAAGGTGTAACTGTACCGTCAACTACACGACGTACGCCGCTATTATCAACGAAAGTCCATTGATGACCAACAAGTTGAACGTTGAACGGGCTAGTTTCGCCTTCGATACGTGCAAGCGCCTTTGCTATCATCTGCGCCATTTCATAACGGGTAATAGCTCTGCCGCCAAGAAATTTTCCATTTAAGCTGGCGTCGGAATTGTCGTAACCCGTGATAATTCCTGTTTCAGCAAGTTCAACGATTGAGTTGTACGCCCAGTGATGCTCATTGACATCGCTGAAAGGATTTTGCGCCGCAGATGAAGTTGACGCCGTACCGATTAAAAGCGCTGACGCCAACGCAGGAATGAGTATTTTTTTCAATGTGAAACCCCCTACAGTTTTAAGACTAAAAATACGTTGGCTTTTACAAACCCGCGCAGTTTAATTGAGTGTCCGTGTTTCCTCAAAAAATTTTTAGCAGATTTGATTTAAAGCCGCCAAAATGTTATCATAAACTTAAAATTTTTTCAATCTTAACTTGTAAACCTAAAAAACTTTAAGTTGACGAATTTTAAAAATTTTAGAAGGGAAGGCATTATGCAAGATTTACCACAAAAATTTATTGAAGAGGTAGAAAATTTCATCACAAGATTAACGCCCGATAAACATTTACTCTATATAATTCAGCCTTGTAGCATTGGAGATTTTCTTTATACTGGCGGACTTGCTCACGCTGTCCAAGCTAAGAAAAAAAAATCTGCTACCGTTTTAGTTGTTAAAGAACGTATGAAGAATTTGGGAATAACTTATCCAAATTTTGCGGGCATAATTTTTTTGCCAAAGGATACGATAAATTCCGTTATGAATTATTGCAAGTTGACTGCAAATTACGAAGGCGATAACTGGATTTATGGGCATTTTCACGTACCTTACGGCAAAATCGGGGGAGGGTATATGTGGGATAGCAACTTGCACTTAATCGGCCGTTACAAGAAAGACGTTTTTAATATCCCGCTTGATACGCCGTTCATGAAACCTATCGTGCCGCAAATTTCAGAAGAAAATATCGCCGCGTTAAATGAAAAGTACGTCCTTGACAAAGATAAAACTATTATAATTATGCCTTATGTTCACTCCACGAAACAGCTTGATATAAAGTTTTGGGAAATTCTTGCACAAATTTTGAACGAAAAAAATTATATCGTCTATACAAATGTCGACGGCTTTTCCGAAAAGCCCATTAAAGGTACAAAGCCTATCACTTCAACTTTTCCCGAACTTAGTTATATAGCAGATAAAGTAAAATGTTTTATCGGCTCACGTAATGGAATTTTTGATTTTCTCGCGTTGACAAACGCTAAAACGATAAATATAAATCCCTATCCAGATTGGATGTACGAGATTGGCGTACTTTTTCCAAATGCTAACAATCGAACTTTTTACAATGCAATGGATTATATGTCACCAATTTTAAAATCTTTGCCGCAAGACGAAGTAAATATTGAAATTAGACTTCATCACCGCCATATTCGCGACGAAGATGTTTGCTATTCATACGAAGATATTTTAAACGGCATTTTAGCCGAAGTTAATAAAAATTAAAGGAAGTGTGTTTATGTCGAAAGTTGCATTTATCACGGGCATTACAGGGCAGGACGGCTCATATTTATCAGAGTTGCTTTTGTCGAAAGACTATGAAGTTCATGGAATTATCCGCAGACATAGTACCAGCGGAACTGAAAAGATTGATCACATTTTGGACGACAGACGCTTTAGCGGAAAATTTTTTCTGCATTACGGCGATTTGACAGACTCCAATAATTTAACTGCGTTGATTCGCAAAATTTCTCCCGATGAAGTTTATAGTTTAGCCGCGCAGTCCAACGTTGGCACGTCATTTGAAATTCCAGAATACACGGCAGAAGTGACGGGCGTCGGCACTGTTCGGTTGCTTGAAGCAATTCGCCAAATAAATCCCAAAATAAAATTTTATCAAGCGTCGACATCTGAACTTTTCGGCGGCTTGCCTGAAACTGCTCCGCAAAGTGAAACTACGCCATTTCACCCGCGCAGTCCATATGCAGTAGCAAAACTTTATTCTTACTGGATAACCGTTAATTATCGCGAATCTTACGGAATGTTCACTTGCAACGGAATTTTATTCAATCACGAATCACCTAGACGCGGCACAGATTTTGTTACGCGGAAAATTACTTTAGCTATTGCAAAAATTATGGCGGGTAAGCAAGAAAAAATTTCACTCGGCAACTTGAACGCTAAACGCGACTGGGGATTTGCTGGCGATTACGTTGAGGGAATGTGGCGGATGTTGCAACAGGATAAGCCTGACGATTACGTTTTAGCAACTGGCGAAACACATACCGTACGCGAATTTGTAGAGGCGGCGTTTAATGAAGTCGACATAAAAATTGAATGGAAAGGTACGGGCGTTGACGAAAAAGGCTATTGCGCGAAGACTGGAAAATTGCTTGTCGATGTTGATCCCAAATTTTTCCGTCCCGCCGAAGTAGATTTACTTTTGGGCGATCCTACGAAGGCTGAAAAAAATCTTGGCTGGCGTCGTAAGGTTTCATTTAAGGAACTTATAAAAATTATGCTTGATTCGGATATGGCGAAGTACAAGGGAGAGATTTAAATTGAAAAATTTAATGACGGCAGATGAAATTGTAAATCTCATTCAAAAGACAATCGCAGATTGGCACGTAGACAATGAAAACCGCCCGGCTGATTATCAAGTCGTCACTGACGCGATACGGCGCATTAAGCCGCTTAATGAACACCGCGACGATTTGTCTGCAGTCGTGACTATTTGGCGTTGACGAACATTGAAATTTGGCATCAGGAAGATGTTGCGCGTAGCAATCGCGATGAAGATGTTGTACGGGCAAAACGTAACATTGACCCGCTTAATCAGCACAGAAACGATTTAATGGAAGAGATTGACGAAATAATTTTAGAAAAAGTTCAACAGTAATTTTTTGGAAGGAGGAATATTTTGGAAACGGTTGGAAGTCTTGTTGACAAGCTTAGTATTAACGAATTGAAAATTTATCATATGGAAGAGCAGAACCGCCGCAATGACGTTGACGAAAAATTTCATGAAGATTGCAATTTGCGTTTGTCAATTTTAAAAGTGCAACGTGACGATTTGCGCGAAGAACTTCAAACTTTGATTGATGACGTTTTGGCGGGCAGAAAAAAATTTAAGCTTTACCGCCAAATGAAAATGTACAACGATAAAAAATATCGTAAAAACTAATTTGTGACGGAGGATTTTAAATTGGAAAAAGACGCGAAAATTTTTGTGGCTGGTCATCGCGGTATGGTCGGTTCGGCTATCGTGCGTGAACTCAATCGGCAAGGTTACAATAACATTGTCACGCGGACGCATAAGGAATTAGATCTTTGCAGGCAAGTTGACGTTGAAAATTTTTTCGCCGCAGAAAAGCCCGACTACGTTTTTTTAGGCGCGGCGAAAGTCGGCGGGATTATCGCAAATTCTACATACCCTGCCGATTTTATGTATTCAAATATGATGGTTGAAATGAACGTCATTACTACCGCGTGGCAAAATAATTGTAAAAAGTTACTCTTTCTTGGCTCATCGTGTATTTATCCAAAATTAGCGCCGCAACCTATGAAGGAAAGTTGTCTTTTAACTTCAGCTCTTGAACCTACTAATGAAGCTTACGCGCTGGCAAAAATTTCTGGCTTAAAGTATTGTGGATATTTGAATCAGCAGTACGGAACAGATTTTATTTCGGTAATGCCTACGAATCTTTACGGACCAAATGACAATTACCACCCAATGAACAGTCACGTTTTACCTGCGCTTATTCGCCGTTTTCACGAAGCAAAAGTTGCTAATGCGCCAACTGTAACTTGTTGGGGAGACGGTAGCCCGTTACGCGAATTTCTTTACGTGGACGATTTGGCTAATTTATGCGTATTTCTTATGAATAACTACAGCGGCAATGAAACGGTAAATGCGGGTTCAGGAAAAGAAATCTCCATTAAACACTTAACGGAGCTTATCGCCAAAATTATAGGCTACGAAGGCGAAATTTTATGGGATACTTCAAAGCCGAATGGTACGCCGCGAAAACTTTTAGATGTGTCGAAAGCTAAGGCGTTAGGCTGGACGTACAAAACGGAGCTTGAAGACGGGATTAAACTTGCTTACGAAGATTTTTTAAATAATCCAATGCGTGCTGAACGCTAAAATTTGGGGAGGGAAAATTTTGGAAAAAATTGGAGTTGGCGGCGTTTATCTTGGTGCTAATGCTAAAAAATATGTCAACGAAGCATTGGATTCTGGACGTTTATCGGCGGGCGAAATGGTTTACAAATTTGAAAAACAGTTTGCCAAACTTCACGCGCAAAAATACGGTATCGCACTTAATAGCGGCACTTCAGCTCTTCACGTTGCACTTGAGGCGCTGAAAGTCAAGTATAATCTCAATTCGGCAAGGGGGGGGGTACGGCGCAAAGTCATTGTCCCTTCCATAACTTTTATTGCGTCGTCAAATTCCTGTATTCACGCGGGACTTGAACCAGTTTTTGTGGACGTTGACCCCGTGACGTACAATCTAAATCCAGCGTTGATTGAACAGGCGATTGATAAAGATACCGTAGCGATAATGCCAGTTCACCTTTTCGGTCAACCTTGCGAA
>JAFSUE010000087.1 GCA_017445435.1 Selenomonadaceae bacterium
AAAATCTGCGCGTATTGTCGGTGAAGTTTTAGGTAAATATCACCCGCACGGCGACACTTCGGTTTACGACGCTATAGTAAGAATGGCGCAAGATTTTTCGATGCGCTACACGTTAGCAGACGGTCACGGCAACTTCGGTTCAGTCGACGGCGACCCTGCGGCTGCAATGCGTTATACGGAAGTTCGTATGTCGAAAATTTCCGAATTGATGTTGCAAGACATTGAAAAGGAAACTGTTGACTTTGTCCCCAACTACGACGAATCTTTAAAAGAGCCGTCCGTACTTCCTGCGAAATTTCCACAACTTTTAGTAAATGGTACGTCAGGAATTGCAGTAGGTATGGCGACGAACATTCCGCCGCATAATATGGGCGAAGTTATCGACGCGACTTTACTTTTAATTGACAATCCAGACGCTGAACTTGGCGACCTTATGGAAAAAATTCAAGGTCCAGACTTCCCGACTGCCGCGCAGATTTTAGGTACGGACGGAATTATTGACGCTTATAAAACTGGACGCGGTTTAATTAAAATGCGGGCGAAAACTGAAGTTGACACGTTGCCCAATGGTAAGCCGCGAATCATTGTTACTGAACTTCCCTATCAAGTCAACAAGGCGCGGTTGATTGAAAAAATTGCTGACCTTGTACGCGAAAAGACGATTGAAGGCATTACCGACCTTCGCGACGAATCAGACCGCGACGGTATGCGTATCGTTATGGAACTGCGCAAAGATGCTAACCCGCAAATTATGCTGAATCAACTTTTCAAGCATACGCAAATGCAAGATTCTTTCGGCGTGATAATGTTGGCGCTTGTCGACGGTAAGCCAGAAGTTTTGACGTTAAAGCAAGTACTTCAACATTACATTAAGCACCAGGAAGAAATTATCACGCGCAGAACAAAATTTGACCTTACGAAGGCTAAGGCGCGGGAACATATTTTAGAAGGACTTACAACGGCGATTGATAACCTTGACTCCGTTATTAAAACTGTTCGCGAAAGTGCAACCGTCATTAAGGCGAAAGAAGAACTTATAAACCAATTTAAACTTAGCGACCTTCAAGCGCAGGCAATTTTAGATTTACGCTTGCAAAAATTGACTGGGCTTGAACGTGAAAAGATTGAAACTGAGACGCGTTTCGTCAAGGCGGCTATTGAAAAGTTCAACGATATTCTTAGCCACGAAGATAAAATTTTGGAGATTATCAAAGCTGAACTGCTTGCCGTCAAGGAAAAATATAATGATGAGCGGCGCACGGAAATTATTCGTGAAGAAGTTCAAATTAAATTCGATGAGGAAGATTTAATCCACGACGATGACATTGTAGTCACGATGACACGCGGCGGCTACGTCAAAAGAATTTCCCTTGCTACGTACAAAAATCAAAAGCGCGGCGGAATTGGCGTCACGGGTATGAGTACGAAGGCTGAAGATATTGTCGAACACATTTTGATAACGACGAATCATCACACAATTTTATTTTTCACGAATCGCGGGCGCGTCTTTCCACTTAAAGCTTATCAGATTGTCGAATCAAGCCGCGTTGCTAAAGGCGTCCACATTGGAAATTTAATTCCGCTTGACGCTGACGAAATGGTAACCGCGTTGATTAAAGTTAAAGATTTTGACCCAACGCGCTACCTTTTCATGGCGACAAAAAAAGGTATTGTCAAGAAAACTCAACTGTCCGAATTTAACGCGGCGGCTAAACGTGGCGTCATTGCTATTAAACTTCAAAAGGGCGACGAACTTATTGCCGTTAAATTTACCGAAGGTGAACGCTACGTAATTTTAGGTACGGCGAAAGGTAAAGCGATTGTCTTTGCGGAAGAGGAAGTACGCGCACTTAGCAGAGCTACTCAAGGTGTACGCGGCATAAAGTTACAGCGCGGCGATTATGTAGTTGGTATGGACAAACTTAGCGAAGACGCGGAACTTTTGACGGTTAGCGCGGAAGGTTACGGCAAGCGTACTCCAACTTCTGAATATCACCCGCAATCACGCGGCGGCGTTGGCGTCATCAATATGAAAGTTACGGAAAAAACTGGCGACGTTATCGGAATTAAAGTTGTTCGCCCTGACCGCGATTTACTTTTAATCACGACTGAAGGTCTTGTCATTCGCACGGACGTTTCAGCCATTTCAGTTATAAGCCGCAATACGCAGGGCGTTATGCTTATGAAGACTAAGCCTGACGATAAAGTTGCCGCAATGGCTACCGTCGTATCCAAAAGCGACGAAGGGTAATTGAATTAAGAATTAAGAATGTAGAATTAAGAATTATTATGACAGTTTGCGAAGGATAATTAAAACTTCGTGGAAAAAATTTTTCTTAGACACTAAGTCAATGAAAATTTCTTTCGACTTCTGCAAATCTCTGAATCGTGACGAATATTTTTTCTGCAAGGCTACGTAACCTGCAGGCGAAATTTTTGGCGAATCGGTAAACGCAATTTCAAGGCGTCTAACCTTCAATGTAAGGGACTTGACGCCAATTTTTTTTGCCAACGTTTTAACTCGTGCTACATTCAGCAAATTTACTACTGGCTCTGTAGGTTCGCCGAATCTGTCAATAATTTCGTCCAGCAAATCGTCAATTTCCCTTTCATCTTTCACGACGGCTAATCGTTGATAAATTTCGATCTTGTGCATTGAATCCGAAATAAAATTTTTGTCAATGTACGCCTCAACTGGCAAACTTATTGAAGGATCGGGCGCAATTTCTTTTGGCTGATTCTGTTGCAGACGACTAACCGCCGCTTCCAAAAGTTGACAGTACATTTCAAAACCTACGCTTGCAATATGCCCGTGCTGTTGAGCGCCAAGTAAATTTCCTGCGCCGCGTATTTCTAAATCACGCATTGCAATTTTAAAGCCCGCGCCAAGTTGTGCAAACTCCTTCATAGCTTGCAAGCGTTTCTGCGCCTGTTCACTTAAAATTTTTTCGCGCTTATGGACAAAGTACGCAAACGCCATTTGACTTGACCTGCCAACTCTGCCGCGCATTTGATAAAGTTGCGCCAATCCAAAATTATCCGCGTCGTAAACAATAATCGTATTTGCATTTGGTACATCAAGCCCATTTTCAATTATCGTCGTCGAAAGTAAAACGTCAAACGCGCCTTCGTAAAAATCCATCATCACGCTTTCCAAAAAAATATCTGACTGTTGACCGTGCGCCGTCTGAATTTTCGCCTCTGGTACAAGTTCTGAAAGATGATTGTACATTAAATCAATAGTTTCAATTCTGTTGTAGACGAAGTAAACTTGACCGCCGCGCCGAATTTCCCTGCGTATCGCGTCCGCAATAACTTCGTCGTCATCCGCTATAACGTAAGTTTGCACTGGAAAACGATTTTCAGGCGGCGTCGTTATCAAACTCATATCTCTTGCACTGACTAACGACATATGCAAAGTTCGCGGAATTGGCGTTGCACTTAGCGCTAACACGTCAACGCCAGCCGTTAGTGACCGAATTTTTTCTTTCTGCTTGACGCCAAATCTTTGTTCTTCGTCAATTATCAGCAAGCCCAAATCTTTGAACTCAACCTTAGAATTTAAAAGTGAATGCGTACCGATTAAAATATCAATTTGTCCTGCGCGGACTTTTTGCAAAGTAATTCGCTGTTCCTTCGGCGTACGGAAACGGCAAACTACATCAACCGTTGGCGCAAAATTTTTAAAACGTTCGCTGAAAGTTTGATAATGTTGCTGAGCTAAAACGGTCGTCGGTACGAGCATTGCAACTTGTTTGCCATTGACAGCCGCTTTATACGCCGCGCGAATTGCAACTTCAGTTTTGCCAAATCCAACGTCACCGCAAATTAACCTGTCCATTGGGCGCGAATTTTCCATATCAGCTTTAACGGCGTCGACAGCTTGCAACTGTTCGGCAGTTTCTTCGTACGGAAAATTTTCTTCAAACTCAATCTGCGTGTCGTCATCAGGCGCGAAGGCGTAACCTTTAGCCGCCATACGTTTAGCGTAAATTTCAATCAACTTTTCTGCAATATCTTCAACTGCCGTTGCCGCCCGTGACTTAGCGCGTAACCAATCGCCAGTGTTCAATTTTGACAAACTTGGTACGGAATTTTCACCAGCTATATATTTTTGCAGACGGTTTACAGCTTCAGTCGGCAAATAAATTTTATCGCCGCCGCCGTACTGAATGTGCAGATAATCTTTCTTTACGCCGTCAAGTTCAAGCGTTTCAATGCCAAGATATTTTCCAATGCCATTTGTCGGGTGGACGACGTAATCTCCCGCGTGAATTTCGCTGAAATGTTTAATCGGATCGCCAGCATAACTAGGCTTAGTGCGTCGGCGTTCGCGTTGACTGCCGAAAATATTTTTTTCAGTGATGACTGCAACGTTAGCGGCAGGGAAAATAAAGCCTTCCTCAAGCGTACTAAGTTCAAGAAAAATTTGTTTGCCAGTGGGAAATTTATGTACGTCCAAAAGATTTTTTATTCTGTCCAACTTTTTCTGCGCGGAAAATGTCACGAAAATTTTTCTGCCAAGTTTAAGTTGCGCCTTAATTTCGCTAAGGAAAAAATCCATTTGCGCGTTGCAATCCATAACGGGTTCAGTTTTAATTTGCAAGCCGTGTCCCAACGTTTCAAGGCAAAATTTCCCGTCAAAGTTGACAAGTTCACCGTAGGAAAAAATATTTCCAGCCAGTTCGGCGTCTTCTTTAGTGAGGGCGTCAATTTTTTCTGCAAGCCGCGCAGGTTCATCAAGTATAACTTTTTCCGCGCAGGTTAAAACGGGTTCAGCGTCAAAATTTTCATCAGCATTGACAGGCAAAATATTTACGGCGTCAACATTTTTTACTGAGCGCAAAGTTTCCGTGCTAAGTTCGCGAATCGAATCGACGCTTTCATCAAAAAATTCAAGGCGAAATGGCGCAGGCGAATTTATAGGGAAAACGTCGACAATGCCTCCGCGTACGCTGAATTTGCCGATAGAATCAATTTCAGTAGCGCGTTCATAGCCATAATTTACAAGTTCATTTAAAAATTTTTCCAGTGAAAGATTTTGACCAAGTTTAATTTTAATCTGCGCTGAAATAAAATTTTTGCGTGAAAAATCTTTCGTGACGATTGACGCAGGCGACGCCAAAACTATAATTGATTCGCCATTCAAAAGGCGCGTTAAAAGTTCAAGGCGGCGTGATTTACGTTCAAGCCCAACGACGCCAGCACGAACTTTGAAAAGATCGACTTCGGGGAATTCTTCGACGGCGAAGTTAGGTAAAAATTCTTGCAAGTCCGATTGCCACGCAGAAATATTTTCGCGTTCCGTCACAATCATTGTAGGGCGAGGCTTTTTAGCAAGTGCCGCCGCGATAACTGCAACTTTCGCCGTGCCAGAAAGTCCAGCGATTGAAAAATCTTTTCTGCGTGGAAAAATTTTTACCACGTCGGCAACATCTTTGTCTTTCAAAATAAGTTCTAAAATTTTACTCATTGCTTAAAAATCATCTCATTTCGCATTGAAGATTTTTTTTATTATGATACAATTTTAAATAGTCAATTTTACGTTGAAAGGTGATTTTATGATAAAACTTTCAGACCACTTCGACTATGGACGGCTGATTGGTTTCACGTACCCAACAATCGGTGTACTTATCATCATGTCAGTGTACAGCATGGTCGACGGCTTTTTTGTTTCAAACTTCGTAGGAACAAGCGCTTTTGCGGCAGTAAATTTTGTAATGCCGATATTGTTACTGCTGGGCTACATGGGATTATTATTTGGCGAAGGCGGCGGTGCATTAGTCGGTAAAACGTTAGGCGAAAAAAATTACACGAAGGCAAATAGAATTTTTTCAATGCTGATTTACTTGTCGGCAGTATTAGGTATTTTTTTTGCAATTATCGGCATAACATTTGTTGACGACCTGTTAAAATTTTTAGGCGCAGAAGGTGAACTGCTTGAACAAAGTATAACATACGGGCGAATAATTTTGATAGCCTTGCCGCTGGATATTTTGAATATGGAATTTTTATGTTTTGCGGCAACGGCAGGAAAACCGAAGTTTGGATTTTACGTGAGCTTAGCAACTGGCTTGACGAATATTTTTTTAGACGCGCTATTCATAATAGCTTTTGGCTGGGGATTGGAAGGCGCGGCAGTTGCAACTGCGATAAGTCAATTTGTCGGCGGAATTGTGCCTTTTATATATTTTAGCAAAAAAAATTCAAGCTTACTGCGATTGACTTCGGCGACGTTGGATATTGAAGCGCTTATGCAAACTTGCTTTAATGGCGTATCGGAATTAATGTCAAGTGTTTCAATGTCAATCGTCAGTATGCTGTACAACTGGCAACTTTTGAAGTACGCGGGAGAAGATGGCGTTGCCGCGTTCGGAATTTTAATGTACGTAGCTTTTATATTTGAAGGCATCTACGTAGGCTATTCAATGGGGCTTGAACCTGTGGTAAGTTATCATTACGGCGCGAAAAATTATAAAGAATTGAAAAGTTTGTTGAGGAAAAGTTTAAAACTTTTAGCAGGCGTATCAATCATAACGTTTTTGAGTGCAGAAATTTTTGCTCGACCATTGGCAGAACTTTTTGCATCAAATGACAAAGATTTATTGGAAATGACGGTACACGCATTTAGAATTTATTCATTTGCGTTTTTAATAGAAAGTTTTTCATTATTTGCATCGGCATTTTTCACGGCGCTGAACAACGGGTTAATCTCCGCAGTAATAGCTGGATTGAGGACGCTAGTATTTGAAGTTTCCGCCGTAATAATTCTTCCGCTGATATTTGGCTTGAACGGCATATGGTTTTCAATGGTTGGCGC
>JAFSUE010000088.1 GCA_017445435.1 Selenomonadaceae bacterium
ACGTCGCCTTCAATTCCGTTTAAATGTTCAAATACTGAACTGCTTACAAGAAAGTCAAAACTTTGCGGCGAAACTTCGGACAAATAATTTTCGTCGAGAGCCTCCATGTACGCATCAAATTTTTTCAGCCACGCCTTACCAATTTTTTTATTAGTCATATCGGCAAGCGTACCGTTGCCAGCGCCGTAGTCAACCGCCTTCCAATCGGGTTTAAAAATTTCGTGCTTGACAAGTTCGCTGAAAAGATCTGATTGAGATTCAAAACGGACAAAAACATTTGGATCAATGTCCGTGTAATCAATTTCGCCTTTGTTGAAAAGTGCGCTGTGGCATTCGTAATTAAGCTTTTCCCACTGCTCACGCGGCATTTCGTAAATAGTTTTTGACACGACAAGCCCGCAATTTTCGCAACAAACATATTCGCAATGGTCAATGTGTTTCATTCCAAAATTTTTTTCAAAGTACGGCGTCATTTCCCCGCCACAAAGAAAACATTTCATTCAAATCACCTCAATTTTAGCTTTTAGCTTTTAGTAAAAAAAATTCTTAATTCTTAATTCTTAATCCAACAAGTATCCTCCGTCAAGTGGAAAATCTTGACCAGTTATCCAACCTGCGCGGTCACTCAATAAAAATAAAATCAATCCAGAAATATCTTCAGGCTTGCCAAGTCCCAAAAGATAACGCGAAATTTCCGACGCGCCAATTTCATCTTCATAGGTAATATTGCCCAACATATCAGTTTTAACCATTGCTGGCGAAACGGTATTGATACGGTGGCGGTTACGAATAATTTCCTTAGCAATGGGCTTGACTGCCGCTTTAACTGCCGCCTTAGCCGCCGAGTACGCAAAAAGACTTTTCGTCCCAAAATCAGCCGCTAATGAACTCAACAATACAAAACTTGAGCCGACGTTGGAAAATTTTTTCTTCGCGGCACTTTGCATAAAGTTTATCATTCCCCAAAAACTTGTATCGAAAATTCTATGTGCAAGTTCCCTGTCGAATGAATTTAACGGCGTCAATCCAACAATCCCCGCCGAGTAAACGCCGCCGTCAATCTTCCCTACTGCGCTGACAAAGTTTGAAAAAAGTTTTGCCCAGTCGTCCTGTTCAGCGTCGATAACGTCAAGCGACATTGTAAAAATTTGCGTAGGACAAATATTTTTCAGCTGTTCAAGGCGTTCAATATTTCTGCCAATCGCTAAAACATTCGCGCCACTTCGTGCAAGTTCAATCGCCGTTTGCTTGCCGATACCCGACGACGCGCCGACAATTACAAAATTTTTCCCAGTAAAATCAAAATTAATGTTCATAGTAGTTAGCCGAATTTGATAAAAACTCAGCCTTGCCCCCAGTCTCTAAAATAAATCCTCCGAAGAGGAGCGGGCATAAATGCTGATAAAGCCGCCGCCCGCTAGCGTAATAATCCTTCGCCAATGTTATCCTGCGGTTTGTTGTGTACAGCACTGCCCCTATAGCTCAGGACTGTTTAACCATACACCTTAGAGCGTCAGATTAGGATTTACGTCCAACGGTAACTATATATTCGCAAGTAACGTAGTCAGTTAAGACTAAGGCTAATCATAGAAAGTTTTTCCAACTTCAAATTTGTCTTTATGCAAATTCGGCTATCTATGATCACATTTCCTCCGTTGGAAGGCAAATTAAATTCGTCAAGTCGACGACTGCTGACGCTAGCGACATTCCAACGCCAAAGCCGCTAAGTACTGATAAAAAGTTTATCGGCTCTTCAATGCGTTTCATTTCGCACAAAGTCACGGGGATTGACGCTGAACTTGTATTGCCAATCCGCGCAGATTTAAACGGCACTTTCTCAAACGGTATTTGTAATTGTGATGCGATATTTTGTAACATTAGCCGATTAGCTTGGTGCAGGAAAAAGTTAGCGATTCGCGATTCGTCAACCTGCGCGAAGTTCATCAAATCCGCTAAATTTTTCGGCACAAACTTTGTTGAAAAGTCCATAACTGCCGCGCCGTCCATCGTGACGAAATTTTCACGTACATTTAGCGAATTATTTTCGACGAACAATTTATTTCTGTACGCGCCACGTTGCATAAGGATAACGTCTTTAAGTTCGCCGTAAGTTTGCACGTTGAAGAAAATTTTTTCGCCGTGACGTTTTGAAATGATAGCCGCCGTTCCTGCGTCACCGAAGACAGACAAGCAGGAAATATCGTCTGCAAAAATATTTCGCGTGACGGTATCGCCGCAAAGTAACAAAATTTTTCCGTCAAGATTCTGTACCAATGACGCGGCAACGTACAAGCCGTAGACGAAACCAGAGCAACCTAAATTTATGTCGAAGGCTACAGCGTCACGCGGCAAATTCAAGCGATTGTGCAGTACGTGACTGGTTGAAGGCAGAAAAAAATCAGGCGTTTGAGTGACAAAAATTATTGCGCGAATATCTGACTGCTTAATTTCGGTAGTGGCGAAAATTTTTTCAGCCGCCGCCGCGCAGTAGTCCGACGCACAAATATTTTCATCAGCGATACTAAACGCCTCAAAGCCCGTACCTTTTTTAAGGCGGGAAATTTTTTTATCTGCAACAAGATTTTTAAGCCGTTCTTCAATCGTCACGCGATTTTTTGAAACGTAAGCGCTAACGATTTCCAACGCGGCATTTTCTACGGTAAAAAGCATCAGCCTTCCTCGACAATTTTAAATAAATCGTTGACGGTCTGCGCACTTTTAATTTCATCAGGCAAAATTGGACGCCTTAACCGTGCATTGCAGAATGAAAGGAATGACACTAAACTAAGTGAATCCCATTCTTCAACGTCGCTTAAATTTGTGCCAAGCGTCAATTCTGTTTCAGTGTCCATAATGTCAGTAAGCTGTCTAATAAATTCGTCTTTGTTCAAAATTTCATCTCCTCAATTAGTTAGTAGTTAGGTCGTGTTAAATAATTATTTTTTTTATTTTATAAACTACTTTTTCTTTGGCGCAAAGAAAAAGTAGCAAAAAGAAACATTGCGGCATTTGTGCGCCCACGAATTACTTTTCAGTAAATTAAGCTTTTCACCGCGTCCCATTTGTTGCGACTTTCCAACCTTACAGAGGCGCTGGGAAATGCCGCTTAATTACCACAATTTTTTACTACGTATTTATTCAACTCCACCTAGTGAGTAGCAACTAAATTTCTACAGCGGGATTGCCGAAAACTTTTGCACCTGCGCTAACTTTTTTCAATACAACGCTACCAGTTCCGACGTAAGCGCCATTACCAACTTTCGCTTTCGGTAAAAGTGTTGCGTGACTGCCAATGAAAACTTCGTCGCCAATCTGCGCGGCGCCGCCAACGTCGACGTGTGACATAATGCAAGTGAACTTGCCAACTTTTACGTCGTGTCCAAGATATGAAACGTTATTCATAATTGCGAAGTCGCCAAGTTCCGCGTGATCGCTAATGCCGTTATCCAAGCCGATAATGACGCCTTGACCAATTTTCGCCGCTGGGAAAATGTGCGCATATTCACTGATAATGTTGATGAACTTGCCGCCGCGTGCTAACATTTTTTCGATTAACTTTTTGCGAACAGCAGGCGTACCGACCGCGCAGGTGAAAACGTCGTCAGGATGAATTTCATAGCTGTCAACGTCGCCTAAAAGTGTAACGTCGCCAGGCAATTTTGCGTACTCTTCAGCAGAAAGTTTTACGTCGCCGTCAAGAAAACCTTTGATAGTCCATTCAGAATCAAATCCCGACGCCATTTGCGCGTGCCAGTAAACTTCACGGGCAAAGCCGCCAGCTCCGATTATAATTAAATTCTTCATAACTCTACCCCTTTCTAGCTTTTAAAAATTAGCTTTTAACTTTTAGGCATTAGGTTGTGTTGATTAATTTTTATTTTTTTAAACCTACTTTTTCTTTTGGCGCAAAAGGAAAAGTAGCAAAAAGAAAACAAAGGCGGCATTTGCGCGCTCGCGTTTTACTATTCGGCATTTTAAACGTTACGCCGCGTCCTTGTGTTCCCATTCGTCCAACTCCACAGGGCGCTAGAAATGCCGCGAAGTACCTTTATTTTTTTACTTTGAATTTATTGCTTATTTATTCAACACCGCCTAGCTTTTAGGAAAATAGTTTTTAGTCATTGATAAAAATCGACAAAAACTTTTCGGTAAAATTTTTTCAAGCTGTCCTAATCTGTAGCCAAAAAACTTTGCGCCGTCACGACAAATCGCGCCAATACAGTCAAGCGGATTTTCTTGCCACAACGCCTTCAACTTCATCAGCACAAACTTTTTACCTGCGCCCTCTGCACTTCCGAAAGTGTCACGAATCCAATTTTCACGCGAATGAAAGACGCCAATGTCAAAGTAGCGGTGAAATTCCTGCGTCGCCGTGTAATTGTGACTGTGATAAACCTGCGCGGCGGCATTGTAAAAAATTTTCCAGCCGTCAAGCAACATTTTCGCGGCAACGTACATATCCTCCGACAAAATCGCATTCGTAGGGAAACCGCCAACTTTTTTTAGCGCGTCGACACGATAAGCTGAAAAAGAATTGGAATTTAACGCCGTCTTTATGCCGTAAATTTTTTTATCGTCGAGACTGCGCAGTTGACTTTCAGCTGGATAGTTGAACTGCCGCAAAATTTTTGCCTCAAGTGTAGCGTCATTGTGCGGAAGTTGCCGACCGTACGTCAAGCCGACTGTTGAATCTGCGTCGAAAATTTTTATCAGCGTCGACAAAGTTTTTTCGTCGTACAGTAAAACGTCTTGCGTTAAAAATATTATAGCGCCGATTGAAAATTTTTCAAGCAAATATTCAAGCGCTAATTGCCGCGTCGCGCCGTGATTAAAATTTTTTCGCTGTACTGGCAGTACGTCAAAATTAAATCGCTTAGCAAGGCTTACCGTATCGTCCGTTGATTCGGAATCGACGATTAATTTTTTCAGCGGTAAATCTTGCGCGGCGATTTGTTCAAGTAACGTTTCAAAATTTTTTCCAGCGTTGAGCGTTGGAATTATTAGCCCGTAGTTCAATCTTTCAACTCCGCGAAAACGTCAAGCGCTTTTTTAACAATGTCGTCCATATCGTAATATTTATATTCAGCCAGCCGACCGACCGCCTTAATTTGCGGAAAATTTTTCAGTTCGGCAGAATATTTTTCGTAAGCTATACGCGCTTCGTCAGTGAAAACTGGATAATACGGATCATTTTTGCCTTTAACGTAATTTTGCGGATATTCTTTTAAAATTGTCGTGCGCTTGGACTGCGCGGGATGAATCTTTTTAAATTCGGTAATTCGCGTGAAGTCGTAATTGTTGGGGTAGTTGACAGTTGCCACGTCTTGATAACTTTCAGCGTCGACCGTCTCAAACTTCATTTCAACGCTACGGTACGGCAACGCGCCAAATTTATAGCTGAAAAGTTCGTCAAGCTGTCCCGTGTAAATCAGCCGTCCAGTAAATTTTTGATTGAACAGATAAATTTCGTCGCCGCGCAGTTCTCCAACTTCATCAAAGTTTGTATTCAACATCAGCTTAATATTTTTATGCGATAAAATTTTTTCGACAAGTTTAGCGTAACCGTGACGCGGCACAGCTTGAAATCTATCGTTGAAATATCTGTCGTCACGCCCAATAAAAATTGGTACCCGCGCAGTGACAGCGCCTTCAATTTGTTCAGGCGGCTTGCCCCATTGCTTTTCGGTGTAGTGCAGGAAAATATTTTTGTAGACGTATTCAGCTAAAAATTGCAAGTACGGATCAGCAGACTTTTTAAGTTCAAGGATTGGAATTTTTTGACCGTAACCGTAATTTTTCAGCAAAGTTACTTCCATTCTGTCAGCTAAATTTTTTGGAAAGACTTTAACCAGCGTGTTGAAGTTAAAGGGAATCGGTACAATTTGCCCGTCGACCATAGCCCTAACTTTGTGGTGGTAAACGTGCCACTCCGTAAAGTTTGAAAGATATTCCCACACGTCAACAAAATCTGTATGGAAAAGGTGCGGTCCGTACTTGTGAATTAAAATTCCATTGCCGTCAACTTCGTCGTAGCAATTTCCAGCAATGTGTTGGCGGCGTTCAATTACCAAAATTTTTTTATTACTCTGCGCGAAACGTTCAGCCAAAACTGCGCCAGCTAATCCCGCGCCAATTATCACAATGTCAAACATTTTCTACCCCTAAACTTTTATTCAATCTGTTGACGCTGAATTTTTTTCTAAATTCACTTTTTTATTTTCGTCTACTTTACTTTTGCCGAAAATTTTTTGAACAATTTTTTGAACCACTACGAAGAATACAGGAATTAAAAATATTCCCAGAAAAGTTGCTATAGTCATACCGCCGACGACTGCCACGCCCATAGAATTTCTAGCCGCCGAGCCTGCACCTGTTGCCGTTGCTAAGGGGATACAGCCGATTATAAATGCAAATGAAGTCATCAGTATCGGACGAAGGCGCAAACCTGCTGACTCTAAAGACGCTTTAACTGCCTCCATGCCCTTATCGGTACGCATTTTTGCAAATTCGACAATCAGTATTGCATTTTTCGCCGCAAGTCCCATAATCATTATAACGCCTATTTGCATGTAAACGCTATTTTGAAATCCAGGGTTGCCTACGCCGAAATTATTTGTATAGTAATTTAAAACAAATTCGGAAAGTAAAGCGCCAAAAACTCCTGTCGGTACAGTCATCAAAACTGAAAATGGAACGCTCCAACTTTCATATAATGCGGCAAGACACAAAAAGACGAATACCAACGCCAACGCCATAACTTGACCTGTTGAGCCAGACGCCTTTTGTTCTTCGCGTGATTGTCCAGACCATTCAACGCCAAAACCTGTAGGCGCGACTTCATGAACTACGGCTTCTAATGCCGCCATTGCTTGACCAGAGGAATAACCTTCGCCTGGTTGCGCGTTAATCAGTACAGAACGTTTGCCATTAAAGCGCGTGACCTGCGTTGTTCCAGTGTTGAGCTTGTAACTAACCAAAGTATCAAGCGGCACAAATTGCCCGTTCGCTCCTCTAACGTACATAAATTTCAGCATATCAACTTCACCGCGAAAGTAAACGTCGGACTGTGTGACAACTTTATAAGTTCGTCCAAATCTGTTATAGTCGTCAACTTCCATTCCGCCGAAATTTACTTGCAATGCGCCATAAACGTCTGCAAGATTTACGCCGAGCATTTCAATTTTTTTCTGATCGAGTTCGTATTTATAACTTGGCGAAGTCACGCTGAAAGTTGTATTAACGCCTTGAAGTTCGGGGCGTTGATTAGCCGCAGTTACTATTTTATCGGTAATATCAGAAAGTTCAGTATCGGGATGGCTTTCCAAGTCAATAAGTTGCATTGTTAAGCCGCCGACTTGACCAAGTCCAGGTAAGGCGGGAGGGTTAGCGCCCATTACAAAAGCTTCTGGCGCTACGCCGTTACCTACCATAAAGACATTGTTAATTGCGGAAGTTACCGACTGTTCAAAGTCTTTTCGTTCCGCCCAAGGGTGCATACTTATAAATAACGTTGCAGACGAAGACTTTGTACCACTTGAAAGTATATCGTACCCCGCAACAGAAATGACATCTTTAATGCCGGGAACATTTTCACGGACGGCGGCGGCTACTCTGTCCGTCGTCATTGAAGTTCTATTTAATGAAGTTCCTTCAGGCATCATAACTGCCGCGACAAAGTAACCTTGATCTTCATCTGGGACAAAAGTTGACGGCAGAATTTTAAAAAGCAAACCTGTTAAACCGCAGACAATCAACATAAAAATTATAGCAAGCTTAGTTCCTGAAATAACTTTAGCGACAACGCCGACGTAAGAATTTTTCGTACGTTCAAACCAATTATTGAACCAGTCAAAAAATTTGCTGAATAAATTTTTCTTGCCGTGTTCGTGTGGCTTTAAAATTATTGCACAAAGTGCTGGAGTCAAAGTCAACGCGACGAATGCTGATAAGCCCATAGATACGGCGATTGTAAGCGCGAATTGTCGATACAAAATGCCCGTCATTCCGCCTAAAAATGCTATCGGTATGAAAACGGCTGACAAGACAAACGCTATTGCTACAACTGGTCCTTGAACTTCCGCCATAGCTACTTCTGTTGCCTCAACTGGGCTAAGTCCGCGTTCCATATGCTGTTCAACGTTTTCAATAACAACTATAGCGTCGTCGACGACAAGTCCTATTGCTAAAACCATTGCAAACAATGTTAGCGTGTTAATTGTGAAGTCTAAAACTGTAAATGCCGCGAATGTTCCCAAAAGTGAAACTGGTACTGCCAACAAAGGAATAACTGTTGCACGAAAACTTTGCAGGAAAATGAAAATTACAAGCACGACAAGTACAAGCGCTTCAAAAAATGTGTGTGCAACTTCATTGATTGACGCCTTGATAAATTCCGTGTTATCAAGTACTTGACCGTATTTAATACCTTCAGGCAAATTTTTTTCAGCCTCATGAAGGATTCGTTTAACTTCGCCGATTGTTTCAAGGGCGTTAGCGTCACTTGTCAAGTTAATTATAAACGGAACCGAAGTATTACCATTGAACTTGCCGACGTATGTATTTGATTTTTGCCCAATTTCAACGCGTGCAACGTCTTTTAAATAAACGAATGCGCCAGCGTCACCAGTTTTTAAAATGATATTCTCAAATTGTTCAGGCGTTTCCAATCTACCTTGAATTTGTCCCGTATATTCTTTTTCTTGACCTTGAGCTACAGGCAATTTACCTATAGAACCCGCCGCCGCTTGAGCATTTTGCGTTTTAATTGCACTTTGAACGTCAGCAATAGTTAAGCCGAAATTTGCAAGCTTTTCAGGGTTAATCCAAACGCGCAAGGCATAATCTGCACTTAATATTTGAACTTGCCCGACGCCTTTAACGCGCTTTAAATCATCAGCAATATAAATATCAGCATAATTTTTGATGAACGCCGTATTGTAAAGCCCATTATCGCAGTAAAACGCAAAAATCATTGACATATCCTGCGAAGATTTTGAAGTCGTTACGCCAGCGGCAATGACTGATTCAGGCAAGCTTGAATTGGCGGAGGCAACATTATTTTGAACTTTGACGGAGTCCATATCGCCATCCGATCCAACTTCAAAAAAAACGTTCAGTGAATAACTGCCGTCGTCATTTGAAGTAGATGTCATGTAGTCCATACCCTGCGTACCGTTGACGCGATTTTCTATAACCTGCGCGACAGCTTGATTGACGACGCTTGCATTTGCGCCTGTGTAAAAAGCACTTACATTAATTGTAGGAGGGGAAATGTTAGGGTACTGCGCGATTGGCGTATTAAGTCCCGCAATTATTCCGATAAGGCTAATTATAATTGCAATGACAATCGCAAAAACTGGTCGGTGAATAAAAAATTTTGCCATAATTCATTCACCTCACTTATTCGTGCCGCTTCCAACGTCAAAAATTTGTTCGCTTGGCGTGAATGAAAAGCCCATATCTTTTGCGGTAACTTGCGTCACTTCCAAAGGCATACCTTCACGCAACATTGTTAAGCCTTCGACGATGACTAAATCGTCAGCCTTCAAGCCGCTTTTTATAACGTAGTATGAACCGATTTTTTCGCCGAGCGTAACTTTTCGTATGGCGGACGTATTATCTTTTTGAGCAACAATAACCAACGTTTCGCCTAACAGTTGCTGAAGTGCGCGTTCGGGAACAAGCATTGCGTTTGTAAGTCTAAGTCCATCAATTTCAACGCGTGCATACATACCTGGAACAAGTAAGGCGTCGGGATTTCTAAAAATTGTGCGAATCGTCAACGTGCCCGTTTCATTTCCCAGTGTCCTGTCATATTCGGCAAATTCGCCTGGATATGGATATGTTGAACCGTCAGCTAAAGTCAATGAAATTTTAAAATTTGGTCTATAACTTTCGTCTGATGTTTGCCCACCTCTTGAAAGCCGCAAATATTCTTGTTCAGAAACGGCGAACTGTACAAAAACTGGATCAACTACGCCGATTGTAGCAAGTGGCGTACTTCCAGCATTTGAAAGAGTTCCTACCGCTACGTCATCAATACCAAGTCTGCCGCTCATCGGCGCGTAAACAATCGTATCTGCAAGATCATCTTTAGCCTTTTGCAACATTGCTTCATTGGCTTCTACTTCTGATTCTTGAGATGCGACAGCGGCGCGTTGATTTGTAAGCGTTTGTTCGGATATTGCGTGTTCCTGCCAAAGTTCTTCATCACGTTGAAGGTCAACACGTTCTTTAGCTAAAGCCGTCTTTGACTTAGCTAAATTAGCTTCAGCCTGTAAAACTGCCGCGCGATATTGTCTGTCGTCTATCTTAAAAAGTGCTTGACCTGCGACAACTTCTTGACCGCCAGTAACATATTTTTCGACAACAGAGCCAGTGACTTTTGATTGAACTTGCATTTCATCGCGGTCGACAACTTGTCCGCTGTACGACAGAGTCAACGGCGCATTGGTTACCAAAACTTTAATCGCCTTAACTCTTGTCGGGTAGTCCTGCTGTTCTGCATTTTCAGCATCTTCACCACCGCAACCTGTCAACAGCAACGCCAGCATAAAAATTATTGCTGGAAAAATTTTCATCATAAAAATGGCACGCCTACCCCTAAATATTTAATTAGAGTAAGCAGTACCCCACCTCCTTTTATATGTACTGTAAATTTTTGTAAATTTTTTTACCCTGTTAAAAATTTAAACCTTTTTGTTAAAGCAGAAGGCTAACTGCTGATTTATTTTAAGGGTAATTATTTACTGTGTCAAATTTTTTTCTGCGATAATCGCTAACTATTTATCTAGTTCCAAAATTTGGCTTATCGTCAACTTTCGGCGCAATCGCCAACGCTCGGTGCGCAATATCTTTGCGGTAATACATATCTTCAAACTTTATCAGCTTGACGGCTTTATAAACTTTATTAACGGCTTTGTGAATGTCAGGCGCAGTTGCAGTGACGCCTAAAACTCTGCCGCCGCTAGTTACAAGTTGACCGTCAACAATCGCCGTCCCCGCGTGAAAAATATTGCTGGAAAGTTTTGCCTTCGTAATTCCGCTAATCGGCAAATTTTTCTTGTACGCCTTAGGATAACCGCCGCTTGCCATTACGACGCAAACTGCGCTTTTATCACTCCACGAAATTTTTTCTTTGTCAAGCGTACCGTCCGCGCAGGCAACCATTACGTCAACTAAATCACTTTTGAGCAGCGGCAGTACAGCTTGAGTTTCTGGGTCGCCGAATCTGCAGTTGAACTCCACAACTTTAGGCTCGCCGTCAACAATCATCAATCCCGCGTACAGACAACCTTTATAAGTTATGCCCTCCGCGTTAAGTGCAGCAATCGTCGGTTTAAGAATTTTTTCTTCAACCTTCGCCATAATTTCAGCCGTCACGACGGGGGCGGGTGCATAAGCGCCCATTCCGCCAGTATTAACGCCTTCATCGCCGTCAAGCAAACGTTTATGATCCTGCGCGGCAATCATCGGAACGATAGTTTTACCGTCCGTGAAGGCAAGTACAGACGCTTCCTCACCGTCCATAAATTCTTCGACGACAATTTTATTTCCCGCGTCGCCGAAAGTCTTCATTTCGTCGACAGCATTAACTGCATCTTCAACAGTTTTTGCTACGATAACACCTTTACCAGCCGCCAGCCCGTCAGCTTTAATGACAATCGGCGCTCCCTTCATCAAGACGTATCTTTTAGCGTAGTAGGGATTGTCGAAAATTTCAAATTCGGCGGTAGGAATGCCGTACTTTTTCATCAACTGCTTAGCAAAAATTTTTGAACCTTCCATCTGCGCGGCAATTTTATTTGGACCGAAAGATTTAATTTCGGCGGCGTCGAGTTCATCGACAAGCCCATTGACAAGCGGCGCTTCTGGACCTACAACAACTAAGTCAACGTCATGATTTTTTGCAAAGTCGACAATCGCCGCGTTATCGCTGATTGAAATATTTTCGACACATTCAGCAACTTCAGCAATGCCAGGGTTACCAGGTATCGCGTAAATTTTTTTCTTCGGCATACTTTTAGACAACTTCCACGCTAAAGCATGTTCGCGCCCGCCGCTACCGATAACTAAAATTGTTCTAACCATAATTTACCTTTCAACTTTTCCGATTTAATGAAATAAAAAGTTTATCAAAGAATCAACTAACTGGAATGGAAGATGCAAAAGCGCAATGAGCGCATTTACAAAACTTGAAAACAATTCACTGATAAAATTTGATAGCGAATGTGCGCCAGTTTTCATTACTTGGAAAAGATTTTTAAAAAATTGAATAAAGAAATAAATTAAAATTATACAGCCAAATCCTTTAGCAACCAGCTTGAGAATCGATACAATTCCATTTCCTCCCCCAGCGCCACTATTGTTGAACGTAGAGGAGCTATTAGAATTAGAATTATTGTTAATAAAACTAGATACTTTTTGAACAAGCTGATTGATAATTGAAGAAAAGCCGTTCCCTCCTCCGCCATTATTATTTGGCTGAGAAGAATTATTGTTGTTCATTTTAAATCCACCTTTTTTGCTGATTGAAATATCTTCGACACATTCAGCAACTTCAGCAATGCCAGTGTTACTAGGTATCACATAAATTTTTTTTAGAATACTTTTTGACAACTTCCACGCTAGCGCGTTTTCATGTTCGCCGCTGTCGATAGCTAAAAATTGTTTTAACCATAATTTACATTTTAAATTTTCACATTCAAAGCGCCGCTAAACCGTAAGCCGAACGACGCGTCAACGCGTAACCTTTCAACTTGCCAAGTCCCCAATACAATGGTGAACGGAAACTGAACCAAAAGATAACAATAAAGTATAAAACCGCAATTATGAAGTCGTACCACGCAAATAAATTGCCGTCATAAACATTTGCAAAGTAATAAATTCCTATCGGCGTGATTCCAAAAATTGCCGTGATAAAGCCGGGATTGTAAATGCTTTTCTGTTTTACGTTGAACAGTACTAAATGCATTAAAAGTTCAGCAAATAAAAACATCATAGCGGCTAAAGTTAAAAATCTTACGTCGGGAAAAATCAGCGGCAATATGTACAGGAAAAAAAGAAATCCCCAGTTGCCGAACAATGAATTTAAGTTATTGCAATTCCATTTCGTCGAATCTTTTTCCTTACTGTTCATCAAAACTTTCATTCCCATTAACGGAAAGCCGCCGGGAAATCCAAATTCTTCAAAAAAATGCAGGAAAAGTATGGCGATTGAGCCCCACAATAATTTTGTCGTCACATCGTCAACGCCGAAAATTGCAATTAACGCGCTGACTGCGGCAAGTCCAACCGAAATGTTGTACCAATTATTGACGAACTTTTTAATTTGCAAGGTTTATTCACCTTTCGAGTAATTTCGACAGATAATCGGTAATCATAGCGTCGTAGTCCGCAGTGTGAGCAAAAGCCTCCGCCGCCAATTTAAAGCGCATTTCGTAGGGGACGCCGCCCGTTTCGGAAATCATTTTAGAA
>JAFSUE010000089.1 GCA_017445435.1 Selenomonadaceae bacterium
AAAAAAATGTTGCGCACTCCGTACAAAATTATTAATCAGCCGCTTTATCACATTTATTTATTCGTGACGCCTACCGCAAAATATTTTTATCTCGATTTTTATCACGCGATAATGGACGGTATGTCGATAGCAATTCTTTTCCAGCGTGAAATGAATCTTCGGTACAACGGCAGGAACATTCCAACGATTTATTCAAGCTATGCGAATTTTATTTTGCAGGAAGCGCAAATTTCCCCTGCCGCGTTGGAAAGTGGACATGCTTATTGGCGCGGACTGCTGACTAACTTTGACAGCGTAAAAAATTTGCCGCCTCCTGACGTTAAAGACGGTAAAGCTTGGGCGAAAGGTGAATTGCGGACGAAATTTAAAAATATCAGTGAAGAATTTTTCCGTAAGAGTCGCCGTAATGAAAATAATTTTTTCCTTGCCGCGTCACTGCTTGCCCTTTCAAAAATTTCTGGCAATGAAAATGTTTTTATGAAGTTGGTACACGGCGGCAGAACTCAAGCGCTTGAACGTCACGTTATGGGATTGATGTATGACATTGTCCCTTGCACGTGGAACTTTGAAAATGATATGACGGTCGCTGAATATCTTGATACGTTAATGGGCAAAATTCAGACGGAGTTGACGTACAAGAAAGGTTTAGATATTGTCTACAACGAAGGACTTGCCGACGATTGCCCTTGCCTTGTCTTCCAAAAAAATATTTTTATCGATCACGCGATAATTGGCGATACGACGGCGGATGTTATTGATATGCCGCCGAATGAAATTTCTGCCGCTGAAAATTCACTCGATATTCAAATTTTCGCGAAGGAAGACGGTATGTATGAACTTTGGCTGGAGTACGACGCTGGAAGATTTTCAGAAGGCTTGATGAAAAAATTTATCGCGATTCTTGATGAAGTTATTCTTGGTATGCAGAACGCGAAAACTTTACTTTCGGCACTTCGTTAAAATTTAGATTGTCGAAAAATATGGCTCGTAGGTAAATTTAATTTTGATATTGAATTGAACACTCCCACAGCCTAAAGAGGCGGGGGATTCTTGAAAAGTTTGGTAGTCAAGCTACCCTTATTCTCAAAGGCTAAGCCAAATAGCCCGCATACGGTCTTCTCCGAAGAGCATTCCGCTTACTTTTAATTTTTTTAAGCGTGAATACACGCAAACCTTTTTGGTGACGCAGAAGTCTAACTGCATACGCCTTTTTTACGGTAGAACGATTTTACTACCAACCGCCATCCTCGCCGTTTATAGGATTTTATCATCTGTGATTTACACTGTCAATGTTGGCGATTCATCCCACCGATTATAGAAGCGGGGGTATTCTCGCCTTGTTTGGATAAAATTTTTTAGGAGCTGGATAAATATGTTGAAGTTTAATTATTATGGTCACGCTTGCTTTCAGCTTGACGACGGCAAGTACAAAATTTTGTTCGACCCATTTTTAACAGGCAACCCTCAAGCTACGATTAACCCTGATGACGTTCAAGCAGATTATATTTTTTTAACGCACGCACACAGTGACCACGTTGGCGACGCTTACGACATTTTGGAACACACGGGCGCAACGGTTATCGGCATTCCTGAAATTATGGACTTCGGCGGTTCAAACGTTAAAACAATCGGAATGAATCTTGGTGGCACGTTGAAACTTCCTTTCGGTTATGCGCGAATGGTACCAGCTTTTCACAGTTCAGGAGTTGGCGGCGGTATTGCTTGCGGTTACGTCGTAAATATCGACAGTAAAAATATTTACTTTGCAGGTGATACTTGCCTTTTCAGCGATATGAAGTTAATCGGCGAACGTGACGCGATTGACTATGCAATTTTGCCTATTGGCGGACACTTCACAATGGACGCTGTCGACGCGGCAAAGGCAGTTGAATTTCTCGGCGCGAAAAATGCAATTCCTGTTCACTACGACACGTGGCAGCCGATTGAACAAAATCCCGAAGATTTTAAAAAGCTTGTCAAGACCGCGCAGGTTCACATCGTCAAGCCTGGCGAATCAATCGAATTAAAATAATTAGGAATGCGTAATTCGTAATGGAAAATTTTTAATGCAAGTTAAAAAATAATGCGTAATGAACGAATAGATTTCAGCGGTGCGCAGTTAGACTTGACAAATATTGTAAATCAAGTAAAATTTCTTGCGCTAGATGATTCGCCGAAAGAAAAAATTATTGTGATACTCGGCGCAACGGCTACGGGCAAAAGTTCACTTGCCGTAAAGCTGGCGGAAATTTTTGGCACAGAAATAATTTCAGCCGATTCAATGTCAGTTTACAAAAATTTTGACGTTGGCACGGCTAAACCAAGTGAAATTGAACTGGCGAAAGTTCCACACCATTTAATTGATATTCTTGAACCAGATGAAAAATTTAGTGTGGCGGAATTTGTACGACAGGCTACACCGATTATAACGGCGTTGAACTGCGCGGGAAAAATTCCTATAATTGTGGGCGGTACTGGACTTTACATTCAAGCGCTAATTGAAGGCTACAAGTTTAATGAAGTCGGTACGAAAAGCCATGAAAGTTTTTTCGCGTCGACTGGCGAACTTAAATATAACGCGCTAGTTTTTGGCTTGACTATGCCGCGCGAAATTTTATATAAGCGAATTAATGAACGTACAGAAAAAATGTTTGCGGCGGGACTTGTCGACGAAGTTAAAAAACTTTTAAGTCAAGGCGTTAATCCAAATTCGCAGGCAATGTTAGGGATTGGCTACAGGCAAATCGTCGAATATCTTCAAGGCGAATTGACGCTTGAAGAATCCATTTCAAAAGTGAAACAAATGACGCGGAATTTTGCTAAGCGGCAGTTGACGTGGTATCGGCGAATGCAATATATTCAGTGGCTTGAGGTTGAGGAAAAAAGCCGACGTATGGGCGGCTAAAAATATTTGGAGGAGATTTTTACATGGCAGTAAAATTGGCAAACATTCAGGATGTTTTTCTGAATCAGGCGCGTAAAGAAAACGTTCCTATTACCGTTCACTTGGTCAACGGCTTTCAAATTAAAGGAACGGTACGCGGCTTCGACAACTTCACCGTGATTATTGAAGGCATGGGCAAACAGCAGATGATTTACAAACACGCAATTTCTACTATTACGCCCGCTAAACCAATTCAGTTTACGGTTGATTCGCAAGCTACGCAACAACCTGCGCCAGAGGCTAAGGAAACTAAAGAACAGTAAGCTTTAGTTGCTAGAAAATTCCTCAAAACTAAAAAAATCTGCATAAGCTTTATTCGCTCGTGCAGATTTTTTTTTAATAATTTTATCGATTGAAGGAGCTGAAAAGTTTTGTCTTACTTAACAATGAAAGATGGCGTGAAGATTTACTATGAAGATCGCGGCAATGGTGAAACAATTTTATTTTGTCACGGGCTTAACTCTTCGCACCTTAAAATAAAAAATTTTATCGACGAATTTAAAAATAATTATCGTACTGTATTTTATGATCAGCGCGGTCACGAATCCTCCGACAAGTCAACAATTCACATGAACATTAAGACGCTGGGACAAGATTTGCATGAATTGATTGAAAGCCTTGACCTTCACGAAGTTACTTTGATAGGTCATTCAATGGGCGCGGCTACGATTTTTAGTTATGTTAATCAATTCGGCTGTGACAGATTGAAAAGAATTGTCGTCGTTGATATGTCGCCGTACATGCGAAATACTGTTTGGCAAGGCGGCATTGCTCAAGGCAAATGGACGGACGAAGATTTTATGCAAGACCTTGAAAGAATTTTCGACGACGTTGGCGCGGCTGGCTGGTACATCACAAAAAATATGATGAATCCTGCGTTAAAAAACACACCCGCCGAACTTGATGACGCGATGATTGCACTTTGCGGCAAAGGTTTCGATCCGCTGACTATGGCAAGTCTTTGGTTTTCGCTTTATCGTACAGACCAGCGCCCCGCGATTGAAAAAATTACCGTGCCATTGCTGTACATTATGCCAGAAACGCCGCTTTATTCAATGGTGACGGTTGACTATATTAAATCGCACGTGAAAAGCGATTTCGTACTTGAAAAAGATTTTCCGAATACAACGCATACAATCCTTATGGAAACGCCGTGTGAAGTTGCTGAAAAAGTGAAAGCGTTCATTCAAGCGCATTAAAAATAAATTTTTGCTGACAAACTAAAAAATCTGCATAAGCTTTAATTGCTCGTGCAGATTTTTTTTATTTCGATAAGCTACTAACTATTTATTAGCTGCTTTTAAAAGTTCGCGTGTATGTTGTGCAACTTGTTCAGGCGTAATATTTTTGTTACGCGCAACGCCCGATTCAATGGCGGCTTTAGCAACGGCGGCGGCAACAGTCGGCGCAACGCGTGTATCAAAAGGCGTCGTGATAACGTGAACTTCATCAAGTTCGGCGTCACTTACTAACGACGCGATTGCGTAAGAGGCGGCAATTTTCATTTCTTCGTTAATATCAGTTGCCCTTACGTCAAGCGCACCGCGAAAGATTCCAGGAAATGCCAGCAAATTATTAACTTGGTTAGGAAAGTCACTGCGTCCCGTGCAAACTACCCTTGCGCCAGCGTCCCGTGCAATGTTCGGCATAATTTCAGGAACAGGATTTGCCATTGCTAAAATTATCGCGTCTTTGTTCATCATACCGACCATTTCAGCAGTAAGTAAATTTGCCTTAGACACGCCAATAAATACGTCCGCGCCCTTTATCACGTCGACAAGCTGTCCTGCTTCGTGATTAAAGTTTGTTACTTCAGCAATACGATCTTTGTACGGATTCATACCTTTTTCACGACCAGAATAGATTGAACCTGTTGAGTCGCAAAGCATAATATTTTTAGCGCCCATCTTTTGAATCAGATACGTTATCGCCATACCAGCCGCGCCAGCGCCATTTACGACAATTTTAATTTCGCTGAACTTTTTGCCCACGAGTTTAAGCGCGTTAATCAGCGCCGCGCCGACGACTATAGCTGTACCGTGTTGGTCATCGTGAAAGACTGGAATGTCAACTGATTCTTTCAACGCCATTTCAATATCAAAACATTCAGGCGCTTTAATATCTTCAAGGTTAATTCCGCCGAATGAAGGCGCCATAAGCTGAATTGTTTTGACAATTTCATCAACGCTGTTTGTGTCAAGGCAAATCGGAATTGCATCGACGCCTGCAAAGCCTTTGAAAAGAATTGATTTACCTTCCATGACGGGGAGACCTGCGCCCGCGCCAATGTTGCCAAGACCTAAAACTGCTGTTCCATTCGTGACGACGGCAACTAAATTTCCGCGATTGGTATAATCATAAATTTTGTCGTAGTCCTTCGCAATTTCGATACAAGGCGCGGCAACACCAGGCGTGTACGCTAAAGTTAAATCGTAATTCGTTTTAAGCGGCACTTTGCTAACAACTTCCAGCTTACCATGATTTTTTTTGTGAAGGGCGATTGCCTCTTCGTTTACGTTAGACAATTATTTTCAACTCCTAAAAAATTAAATTCCATTTGGCGAAAATTTTATCACAATTTTTTTTTATTGCAACTATTACAATTATTGTATACAAGACACCTTAAACGCAAATTTTGAAACGGAATATTTTTTA
>JAFSUE010000090.1 GCA_017445435.1 Selenomonadaceae bacterium
AAAATAATTTCGTCCAGATTGTCGGACGTTTCAGCCAGTTCACGCAATTTATCAACGCCAGGATAATTTCTATTCGGTTCAATCATATCAGCGAAATAAATAATTTTGTCAAGCGCCGTCATATTTCTAGCGCCAACAGTATGACGATAAATCGCTTGAATAATTTCCTTGTCATCGACGCCGTAAATTTCCGTGACCATCTGTGCGCCAATGTAAGCGTGGAGTAATAGCGGAGAATTTTTTTCAACTTCACCAAATTTAATTCCGCGTTTAATCGCCTGCGCGGGTAAATCTTCATTTTCAAATTCGCGGGCGCAATCGTGCAAAAGTCCCGCAATGTACGCTTTATCTTCGTCGACGCCAAATTTTTTAGCCAGCTTAACTGCGGTATTTGCTACGCCGATTGAATGCGCGAAACGATTTTTATTAAGCCGCCGTTGCAATTCGCGGCGCATTTCGTCAACAGTCATAAGTAAAGCCGCTCCTTTGTAATGTACTCTTCGACAACTTCAGGGACAAGATATTTTATCGACAAGCCAGCTTGAACGCGCCGCCGAATTTCAGTTGAAGAAATTTCAATGCCAGGCGTCGTGACTTGATGAATTTTTTCCGTACCAAGTTTGCCGAAAAAATTTTTAACGTCTGAAAAGTTTACTTCGACGTTTGGACGCGTCGTAGCTATGAAGTGGCATTTTTCGACAAGTTCGCGCGAATGATACCACGTCGGCAAATCGCGTAGCGAATCAGCGCCGATTATGAAAAATAATTCTGTCGACGCGCCAAATTTTTTATGCAGTTCATTGACAGTTTCCAGCGTGTACGATAGCCCGTCGCGCAAAATTTCCATTGGTGACACTTGAAATTTTTCGTTGGATTTCGTAGCCAAAAATGTCATCATCAATCTATGAACTTCTGCCGTGACGTTGTTATTGACTTTGTGCGGCGGTCGTGCGGCAGGAATGAATAAAATTTCGTCAAGCTTGAAAATTTCGCGTACTGATTCTGCCGTCGCCAAATGTCCCAAATGTATCGGGTCGAACGTGCCGCCCAATATTCCGACTTTCAAAGTAAATCACCTCAACGCGAAAATTAAAATTAAACTTATCGCTGAAATTATTAAACCTGCGCGGAGGAAGTCTAAAAAATCGTGCCGTCCCTTCTCTGTCCGCAAATAATTTCTCAATGTGCGAAGGTATCCGAAAAAATTTTTAATCGTCGTCATTGTCGCTAAAATCTTCGTCGTAATCGTAATGGTTAGCGCGTTTATTTTTGCCGTAACTTTCTTTGAAGTGAAACGTTTTTTCTTCGTAACCGCCACGCTCATCATTGAACAGCGCGGAAAGTCCAGCGTCGACGTTGCCAAAGTTACCGTCGTAAGATTTTTTACGCGGCTTGTCTGAAGATTTTTTACTGCCGCTGAAAAATGAAGGCGTTGACGATTTTTTCTTGTTAGGCGGAATGTAAGGCGGCGGGACGTACATTTCAGAAATTTCACCGTCGACAAACATTTTGTTAAGCTTTTCAATAGCGCCAGCGTGTCCTTCATCAGCCGCTAACTTGTACCACTGCGCGGCGGCGGTAACATCTTTGTCAACCATAATTCCTTCGTGAAGATATTCCGCGAAAGTGTACACCGCGAATACGTCGCCACTTTTCGCCCGTTCCAATAGACGGTCAATTTGCTTTTTATTTTCCCGTTCAAAGAAAGGATCATTTTCGCTCATCTTGTCTGCCCGTAACCTTCCACTAAATATTTCATAGTAGTTAAAGCCTCAAGTCCCAT